>JBBQDE010000116.1:0-7589 GCA_038319425.1 Gemmatimonadales bacterium | reverse complement strand
CCCGCTGGCGAACGCCATCGTACGATTTCCATGATGCGTGGACGCGTCGCGTCCACCTCCTCTTCTTCGCCCTCCTCTGACGGTTTCGGCACATGACCCTCCGTTCGCTTTCGATGCGCTCGCAGCCTCGCGTCACCGTCTCGCGGCGGGTGTGCACCGCCGCCATCGGCGCGGCGGGCGTCGCGCTCACCCTCGTCGCGCCGCGTGCACACGCGCAGCAGCCATCCACGCGCGAGCCGTATCCGGGATGGGACGCCTACGTCATCCAGGCGCTGGCGACGTGGAAGGTGCCAGGGGCCGCCATCGCCATCGTGCGCAACGACTCGGTCATCTTCGCGAAGGGGTACGGCGTGCGACAGGTGGGCACCTCGCAGCCGGTGGACGAGCGCACCGTATTCGCCATCGGCTCCTCCTCCAAGGCGTTCACCGCCGCGGCGGTGGCGATGCTGGTCGACGACAAGAAGGTCTCGCTGGACGAGCGCGCGTCGCTCTACCTGCCCGGGTTCCAGCTGGCCGACCCGTATGCGTCGCGCGAGCTCACGGTGCGCGATCTCCTGAGCCATCGCAGCGGACTCGCGCGCGGCGAGTTGGTGTGGTACGGGTCGGGGTACGACCGCGACGAGATCGTGCGACGCGTGCGCTTCCTCCAGCCGACGTGGAGCTTCCGCTCGCAGTTCGGCTACCAGAACATCATGTACATCGCCGCCGGGCAGACCGTCGCGCACGTGGCGAAGGTGAGCTGGGACGATTTCATTCGCGACCGGATCTTCACCCCGCTTGGCATGACGTCGAGCACGACGTCCATTCGTCAGAACGCGGGCGTATCCGACCTCGCCACACCGCACGCGGAAGTGGACGGCATCGTGCGCGCGGTGGACTGGCGGAACATCGACAACGCGGGGCCGGCCGGCTCCATCAACTCCAACGCGCTCGACATGGCGAAGTGGCTGCGCCTCCAGCTCGGGCGCGGCAGCTTCGAGGGCAAGCGGCTGATCAGCGAGAAGATGATCGACGAGATGCGCAACCCCACCACGATCGTTCCGATCGATACCGGCGCCCGCCGCGCCAACCCGTTCACGCACCTCCAGGCGTACGGGCTCGGCTGGTTCGTGCAGGACTACCGCGGACGGCTCGTGGTGCAGCACGGCGGCAACGTGGACGGGATGACGGCGCTGGTGGCCATGATGCCCGAGGAAAACTTCGGCATGGTCATTCTCACGAACATGAACGGCTCCGGGATGCCCACCACGCTCATGAACCGCGCGTTCGACCATCAGCTTGGCGTCACGCCGGAGGACTGGAGCGCGAAGACATTCGCTCGCACGGAAGCGGCGCGGGCACGGGCACGCGAGGCCGTGAAGAAGATGGAGGCGGCGCGCGTGCCGAACACGAAGCCGTCGCTCCCACTGGCGAAGTACGCCGGCACGTACGTCGACAGCCTGCTCGGCGAGCTCGTGGTGCGCGATTCGTCGGGCACGCTGCTGCTCGCATTCGGACCCAACTGGCACGGCGCGCTCGAGCACTGGCACTTCGACACCTTCCGCACCCGCTTCGGCACGCCGGTGCTCGGACCGATCCTCGTCCAGTTCCGCGTGAGCCCGACGGCCACCGTCGATGAGGTACTGATCGATCTCGCCGGACCGGCGACATTCAAGCGGAAACCAGAGCCGGCGACGGCGGCGGCAAACCGCACGACACCCTAGGCGCTCGAGCCAGCGTACGGGGGATCCTCAGCTCGTTCTCGTAGGCTGCAACAGCTCGACGATCCTATCCTTGCCGAGGAACTACATGATCTCGCGTCGAACCATGCTCAAGCGCGCCGCAGCAGCCTGCGCTGCGCTCGTGACCCTGCCTCCCGTCGCCGCGGCCATGGTGAACCGGAGCCGCTACCGGCTCATCCCTGGATCAAGGACCGAGTACTCCGCCCGCGCCATCGCCCTGATGCAGCGCGCCACGGTGATCGACATGCTTTCGCCGTTCACCCTCGACTTCCCGCTCATGGCGAAGTGGACGGCGAATCCCGAGAGCTTCACCGACGCGCAGTTCCACAAGTTCGTGGACTCTGGAATCAACATCTTTCATCCCGCCATCGGGCTCGGCGGTCTCGATCCCTACCAGACGGCGCTGGTGTGGTTCGCCGGCTGGAACGGCTTCCTCGCCGGCAACGACGAACGCCTCATGCGCATCGACAGCGCCGGCGACTTCGCGCGCGTCAAGCGCTCGAAAAAGGTCGGGGTTCTCCTCGGCCTCCAGAACTCCGGGCACTTCCGGCGTCCAGACGACGTGGACTTCTTCTACAGCCAGGGCCAGCGGGTGTCGCAGCTCACCTACAACAGCCGCAATCTCATCGGAAACGGATCCACCGAGCGGCGCGACGACGGGCTGAGCGACTTCGGGGTCGCCATCGTGGAGCGCATGAACAAGGTGGGGATGGCGGTGGACGTCTCGCATTGCGGCGACCGGACGACGCTCGACGCCTTCGAGGTCTCGAAGAGCCCGGTGCTGATCACCCACTCCAACTGCCGAGTGCTCGCCAACGGCCACCCGCGCGACAAGACCGACGAGGCGATCGTCGCGGTTGGGAAGTCGGGCGGCGTCATGGGCATCACCGGCGTGCGGATGTTCGTCAGCGACAAGGAGCCGACGACGATCGAAAATGTGCTCGACCACTTCGATCACGTCGCCAAGCTCATCGGGCCGGAGCACCTCGGCGTCGGCAGTGACATCGACCTCGACGGCTACGACGACATGCCGCCCGAGCTGAACAAACAGCTCCGCGCCGGCTACAAGGGCAGCTACGGCTTCCGCGAGAAGATCGACATCGAGGGGCTCGACCATCCGAAGCGGATGTTCGACCTCACCGAGGGATTGATCCGCCGCAAGTACACCGACGCGCAGATCGAGGGGATCCTCGGCGGGAATTTCCAACGCGTGCTCGCCAGCATATGGAAACTCTCGTGAAGCGCGAGGCGAAAGCAAGAAATCCGCGCAAGCCCAACCCCGATCCGAGGCAAGTGATGTACGCGCTTCCAATCTCCCGCACTGTTCTCGTCTCGCGCGTCGTCCTCGCGGGCGTCCTGCTCTCGACCCCGCTCGCCGCGCAGACTCGCGCGCCCGACTGGCCCGCGTTCGATCGCTACGTCGAGCGCGCGGCGCGCGACTGGCGCGTGCCAGGGCTCGCGATTGCCGTGGTGAGCGGCGACTCGCTGGTGTTCGCCAAGGGCTACGGCGTGGCGGAGATCGGGAAGGCGGCGCGCGCCACCGAACACACGCGCTTCGCCATCGGCTCCACCACCAAGGCGATGACGTCCGCCGCGCTCGCGATGCTCGTGGACGAGGGCAAGTTGAAGTGGGACGACAAGGTGATCGACTACCTGCCGGAGCTGCGGCTGTACGATCCGTACGCCACCCGCGAGCTCACCGTGCGCGACCTGCTGACCCATCGCACCGGCCTGCCGGGGACCGATCTGTTCTGGGTGGTGCGCGAGAACCAGTATTCCATTCCCGAGATGGTGCGGCGGCTGCGCTACGTGCGCCCGAACAGCTCGTTCCGCTCCACCTGGACCTACCAGAACGTCGTGTACTCCATCGGCGGACTGATGATCGAGCGCATCTCCGGCATGCCGTGGGAGACCTTTCTTCGCACGCGCCTGATCACCCCGCTCGGCATGCGCGAGACCGAGCTCCGCGTGGCCGACATCGTGGGCAAGCCCGACGTGGGCGTGCCGCACGGTATCGTGCGCGACACCGTGCGCGTGGTGCCCATCCGCAGCACCGACGCGGTGGCGCCGGCCGGATCGGTGTGGTCGAGCGTGGCCGACATGTCACGCTGGATGCGGTTCGTGCTCGACAGCGGCCGCGTGGGCACGCAGCGGCTCATCACGCCGGCCACGTTTCGCGAGCTCATTGCGCCGCAGATCCGCGCGCCGATGGACGAGTATCCGGCGCTCGAGCTCGCGCAGCCGCACTTCTTCAGCTACGCGCTCGGTTGGTTCGTGCAGGACTACCACGGCCAGACGGTGTGGATGCACACCGGCAGCATCGACGGGATGAGCGCGATCATCGGGCTGCTGCCGGAGAAGCGCGTCGGGGTGTACGTGCTCGCGAACCTGGATCACGCCGAGCTGCGGCACGCGCTCATGTACCAGGTGTTCGATCTGTACGGCGCCAATCCGCCGCGCGACTGGAGCGGCGACCTGCGTGCGCTGTTCGCTGCCCGCCGCGCCGCTGCCCCCCCTGCCCCGGCGCGCGCCGCCGCCACGAATCCTTCGCTCCCGCTCGAGCGTTACGTGGGCACCTACAGCGACTCGGCCTACGGCGCGATCGAGGTGACGCTCGCCGGCGGTGTACTGCACGCCCGCTTCGAGAAGGCCGACCTGGGCAGCCTGCAGCACGTGAACAACGACGTCTTCCGCAGCACGCCGGCGCAGGGTGACGAGACGCCGATCACGCTGACCTTCGTGCCCGATGGCACCGGAGGGGTGAGCGGTGCACGCACTTTCGGGGTGACGTTTGCCCGGAAGCGATAGCTACTACGCTACTGCCTCTCAGAGAGGGAATCCATCCCGATCTGGATGCTACGGCATTGAAAGGGCTTCGAACGGCGTATTGCCAATAGGGTACCGACGCCAGTCCGCATAATCGAAGTGCCACCACTCCGCCTCGTACACCGCGAACCGCTCCGCCTCCATCGCGCGGCGCAGGAGCGTGCGGTGCCAGCGCTGGCGTGAGGTTCCCCCCGGATAGTTCGGGTAGGCGCGCGGCGACGTCTCGTCGTAGGTGCTCACCATCTCCACCGGCTTGCCCGTCGCGAGCTCGTAGAGCGTGAGGTCCACGGCGGCGCCGCGATTGTGCTTCGATCCCTCCGCCGGATTGGCCACGAAGATGTGCTTGTCCTCGGGTGAGGCGTCCCAGAACATCTTCGTCACGGACCAGGGCCGATACCCGTCGTGCACCAGCAGTCCGTAGCCGAGCGGTCGCAGCGCGGCGCTCACGCGCACGAGCGCTTCGGCCGCTGGACGCTGGAGAAATGCACGCGCTTGTGAGTAGAACGGAGTGCCGAACAGGTTGTTGCTCGTCGCGTACCGGATCTCGAGCATGATCGTGGGATCGAGCGTGGTGAGCTCCACGAGGTTCATCGGCAGGAACGACCCGCTCTCCACCGGCGGGCGGGCGGCCATCGCCTCGCGGCGCAGATCGGCGATAGGCCGCACCGGCTCGATCACCAGCTGGTTGCCCGACTCGGGTCCCACCTGCCGTCGCGCGAGCGAGACGCCCCCGGCATCGAGGAGCGTGACGCGGTCCGATGCTCCGCGTCGGAATGCGAACCGGCGCGCCGGTTGCGCGGCCAAAACGAACGCGCCATCCGTCTGCTCCACGAGCGCCTGCTCGCCCGCCGCGGAGTGCAGCCAGAGCTGCCCGTCGCGCTCGAGGACGATGGTCACTGCGGAGTCGGTGCCGTACTCACCGAGGAGCGGGAGCCATCGCGCGAGTGGTGCCGGCGGCGCGGCGGCGCGCGCGCGCGCGACGCGTGCGATCGGCGCAGCGATCGGCGCAGCGATCGGCGCAGCGACCGGCGCCGATGCGGACGTATGGCAGGCCGCGACGAGCAGGAGACCGGCGAGCGCCGGTCCGCGGACGAGAGCGTGGCGCGTGAGCATCGACCGATGCATGAGTCGCTCGAGGATTGAAGTGAAGGGCGATCGTGGTGAATACTGGCGACAGGCGCGTCTCGCTGCGATCACGGCATGTGCTCGGCCGGCAGGTCGGAGAGGTGCTCCTGGATGATGCTCCACCGTCCGCCTCGCCGCTGGAACACCGCCGTCCACGCGCCGGCGATGACGTGGGGCAAGCCGGCCGGCGTGAGATGGGGCACCCGGTAGGTCGTGGTCACCACGGCGGCGTCCCTCGCCAACACGTCTACGTGCATGGCGCCCCACGTCCATTTCGGCTCGCGCATGTTGCGGCCGACGTTGTCCCAGAAGGCGCGGATCCCCGCCTCGAGCGAGTCGCGCGACACGGACACCTGCCCGCCGCTGGCCGAGACCACGCCGCCGGTGGGCGGATAGAGGCTCATGAGGCGCGTCACCTTGTCGCCCGGCGCGGACAGGTCATACGCGCCGACGATCAGGGTGCGAAGCGTGTCGGCGATCGCGTCGCGCTCGCGTTGCGGAATGGCACCGGGCTCGGCGGTGGAGCATGCAGTGGAGAATCCGCACGCCAGGATCAGGGTGGCCGCAATGGCGACCCGACGCACGCAGACGACTGGCATTGGAACGAGGGCGTTGGCGGCAAGGAGGTGAAGTCCGCGAAGGTACGGTCGCGGCACATCGGAGAACAGGACGTGTGCCGCACTGGGTTCGCGTCACGCGGAGCCGGCGGGAACATCGTGTCGATGTTCGAGGACAGTGTGTGTCATCCCGCGCGGACAGCGTGCTGCGTCGGGGTGGAATCCGCGGCCTTGCCGAGTGGCCCGACGGGTGCACTGCGCGAATGCGCGACTACGCCCGTGATCGTCGGCGTCGCATCACACTGCGGAGGTCTCCATGCGCACGAACTGGCAAGTTCCGGCACTCTCGCTCGCCCTCGTACTCGGCGCATGCGGCAAGCCGCAGGAGCCGGCGTCGGCCTTGCCGGACGACCTCCAGCGCGATCTCGCCGCGGCATCGGCGGGCAGCGACCTGGCCACGGCGACCCAGAGTTACAAGCGGGCGCGGTTCGTGTCGGCGATCGAGATGTCCAAGGCGGCGCAGCCGGCCAGGCGTCCGCGCAGCGCTCCGCACGCCCCGCGCGCCATGGTGACGCATCAGGTGGCATCGGGGCGCACGACCGAGGTCGCGCCTGATCCGGTCGCGACGATGGAGTCGCCGGAGACGGTCTCGACGCCTGAAGCCCAGGCGCCCGCGCCGGCCGTCGTCATCGCCCAGCAGCCGACTCCCGAGCCGATGCCGATGCCGGCCGGTGGTGGCGGCGGCGATGTCGGCAACCAGGGACATGGCGGCGGGCTCGGTGGGCTGCTCGGCGGGATCATCGGCGCCGTCGTCATCCGCGGCGGCCACGGCGGCGTTGACAAGTGCGACCCGCGCACGGAGGGCCGCGCGCGGATTCCCGTGATCATCGACCGTCCCGATTTCGGCCTGCCACTCCCGACCGGGACATTCCCGGGATCGCGGCGGCGGTAGGCGGTAGGCGCGGTTTCGGTTTTCGGTTATTGCCGAACGCCAGACTTGAATGGAACGATGCAGAAAGGGCACACCGGACGAAGTCCGATGTGCCCTTTCCCTTGCCGTTACCGATAACCGATAACCGGTCGTTGCTTACTTACAAGCCGGCTCGCCGTCGCCCGCCGTGCTCACGATCGCGTTCGCCGTGTTCACGCCAATGCCGCAGGTGAAGTTCGTGATCTGCGAGTGCGTGACCTTCGCGGCCCAGTAGCCGGCGCCGATCGTGATCGTCGGCGTGCTCACGCCCGTCGACGGCTTGAACTTGAGCTGCAGCGTGTCATAGATGACGTACTTGCCGGAATCCGAGAAGAACGCCTCTTCGGCGGTCACGAGGTTGCGGAGGTCCGACTTCATCGCGGCCGTGTA
>JBBQDE010000115.1:0-7594 GCA_038319425.1 Gemmatimonadales bacterium | reverse complement strand
CGCTCGGCAAAGAAGCGCAACGCCTTGCGCGTTTCCGCGCTTTTCTTCACTCCGAAGATCTGAACGTCCATGCGTGCGAGGTTGATATACTAGAAAGGCGCGGACGGGCCGCGCCCTCGATACCTTCGTTTGTCGTGAGCCGCTCCAGCAAGAATACCTATACCCCGGCATGGTGGGTACCGGGCGCACACCTCCAGACGCTCTGGGGGAAGTTGGCGCGTCGTCCGCCACGCGTCGCCACGCGGGTCGAGCAATGGACGACGCCCGATGACGATCGGCTGGAGATCCGGCGGCTCGATGCGCCGGCCAGCGCCGGACCGGAGGTGCCGCGGCTGCTCATCCTGCACGGGCTCGAAGGCACGATCCGATCGCATTACATCCTCGGCCTCCTGGAGCAGGCGCGCCAACGTGGCTGGGCGGCAGATGTACTGATCTTTCGCGGCTGCAATGGAGAGCTCCCCCGCGCGCCGCGCTTCTACCATTCCGGTGAGACGGGCGATCTCGACTTCGTGATCGGCCGTCTGCTTCGCGATCACCCGAGCCAGGTGCTCGTCATCGCCGGCGTGTCCCTCGGCGGCAATGTCCTGCTCAAGTGGCTCGGCGAATGCGGCGAAGGGCTGCCCGCGCAGGTTCGGGCCGCCGCCGCCATCTCCGTTCCCTTCGACCTCGCGAAGGGATCGCGACGGATCGAGCGCGGTTTCGCCCGACTCTATACGATCCACTTTCTGCGCTCGCTGCGACGGAAGGCGCTGGCGAAGCTGGCGCAATCGCCGGGTCTGTTCGCGGAAGGTCCCGTGCACAACGCCCGCACGCTCACGGAGTTCGACGATGCGGTGACCGCTCCGGTGCATGGATTCAAGAGTGCGAGCGACTACTACACCCGATCGAGCTCCCTTCAATTTCTCAAAGCAATCCGGTGTCGGACGCTTCTCCTCAGCGCTTATGACGATCCATTCTTACCGCGACACGTGCTTCATGATGTCGTTGAGGTGGCGCAGAATAATCATTGCATCAGTGTCGAGTTTCACGAACGAGGTGGTCACGCCGGATTCGTGACAGGGCGAGTGCCGTGGCGCCCGGCATACCATGCCGAGGAACGGGTTGTGGCCTTTCTCGAATACAACATCGCGGATGAATCCGAGCTCGACGGTAAGATACTGCGTCGCGAACAAGTCGTCGCACGAGCTGAACTGTGAGCACGCGTCACCGCCTGGTTGGCGGGGAACCTGAGAGGCTCTTTAGGCGTCAACATCCGGTGAGTTGCCTACCATTATAGCGCCAGTATCAGAGATATCTAAAGCCATTCGTGTACTCCACACAAGGAAACCCATGTCGCGCTTTGTTCCACGGTCCGTCCGACTGCTTGCTGTTCTTGTCATCCTCGCGCCGCTTGATGGCTGTGCGCGGCAAGCTGCCGAGGGTGACCCGCACGCCGACCACACCATGACGCCCGCCCTCGGTACCATGGGGACGAGGATGGTGAGCGACGCGACTCTGCCAGCCGGCGCACCCGATGTCGCTGCGCGTCTGGCGCGGTCACCGAGGCATGGGGAGTGGCTGATGATCCGGACGGGACCGTCCGACAGCGTCAAGGCGTGGGTTGTCTACCCCGAGCGCTCGACGAAGGCGCCCGTCGTGGTCGTCGTGCACGAGATCTACGGATTGTCCACCTGGGTGCGCGGCGTGGCCGATCAGCTCGCGGCGGACGGCTACATCGCGATCGCGCCCGACCTGCTCACCGGGAAAATCGCGCCGGAAGCCGGGAGCGACACGCTCACGCAGGCGGCGGCGAGTGCGGCGATCCGTACCCTGCAGACGTCCGACGTGCACCGGCAGCTCGCGGCGGTCGGGCAGTACGGCATGTCGCTTCCGGCGGCGGAGCAGAAGTACGGCATCGTTGGATTCTGCTGGGGCGGCAGCACGTCGTTCATGCACGCCGTCGCGAGCCCGTCCGGGCTCGGTGCCTCGGTCGTGTATTACGGGACCTCGCCTGCCGACAGCCTCCTTCCGCGCGTGAAGGTGCCGGTGCTCGGCCTCTACGCTGGCGATGATGCGCGCGTGGATGCGACCGTTCCCCCCGCGGTTGCGGCCATGCGCTCGCTCGGCAAGACGTTCGAGCCGCACACGTTCGCTGGCGCGGGCCATGGCTTCCTGCGGCAGCAGGACGGCAAGGACGGCGCGAACCTGTTCGCATCCCGCCAGGCCTGGCCGCTGACCATCGCGTTCTTCCGCACCCATCTCGGCCGGTGATGTCCGCCGTCTACCTGATCACCTTCGTCGCCGGACTCCTGCTTGCCGTCCGCATCATGTTCTTCGGTGCGGAACGGCGGCGCGCCCATTCTGCGGACGCCATGCCGCTTCGCCGCTCCGAGCCGGCCATCGCGGCATTTCTCATCATGGCGGGCATCTCTGGATATCTGGTCACGCGCCCCGGCAGGCTGACGCCCCTCGCCGGGGCCGGCGTTGCGATTGCGCTCGGCGCGCTCTGGGCGGTCGTGGTGACGCGTCTGGCCATTGCGACGGCCCGGGTGCAGCCGGAGCACGATCCCGAGGATCCGCGCTATGTGCTCCAGGGGCACGTCGCCGTGGTCACGGCGGTGATTCCCGCCGACGGAGAAGGAACGATCGCGTACGGCGATCTCACGGCCCGCCGTTCACTCCGCGCGCGGTCGCTCGACGGTCAGGCGATCCAGGATGGGCTGGAGGTGTGCATCGACCGCGTGGAGGACGGGCTCGCGTTTGTCGAGCCCTGGTCGCTGGTGGAAGCGCGACTCTGATCGTGGCGATCTCCGCTGGCATCGCCCCGCATGTGGCGGCAGTACCAGCGGACGGGTCTCTCTTTCCACGCGCGCCGAGGAGAGCAGATGTCGGACACCGTGATCTTCGCAGTGGTCTTCGTGGGATTTTTCATCCTCCGCGCGATCGCCGCCACCGTGTTCTTTCTCTACCTGCTCCCGGACGGCGATCGCTGTCCCAACTGCGACGCCGTCACACTTTGCGTCCAGTCACCCGTCATGAACCGGCTACTCCCGATGTTCCGTACCAGCTGGTGCTACGAGTGCCGGTGGCACGGGTTGCTGCGACGCGGACGACTCACCCCGGTGGCATCGGTCGAAGTGCTCACGAAGCTCCCGTAGACGGCCTTCGCCCGCTCGCCCGGACCACTACGTCGAGCCATTCCGGCCAGCTTCCGCTCAACTCGAAAAAGTCTTCGTAATAGATGAGCCCAATTCGCTCGAGCTCGTCCACCAGGCCGCCGAGTGCATCGACGTCGTAGATGGGACCCAGTGCGACGAGATCGCCGTCCACCTGGAACTCGGCGTCGGTGAGTCCGAGTCGTTCGTCGAGCGATGCCCGCGTGAGGCCGGCCTGTTCGTAGGCAGGCCGGCGGATGAACAGCGTGGGCACGCCGTGGGCTACTGGCAGTGGCATGGCGCTCTCCGTGTCGTTCGGGGTGTCGGCCGCATCAGCTGCGCGGGCGCTCGAGCGTGGGTCGGGTGATGAGGCGGTACATGATCACCGCCGCGCGCTCCCCGGCCATCGTCAGTGAGTTGAGGTTCACCGACTCCTCCGGGGAGTGCGCGCCGCGGCCCGAGACGCCCAGACCGTCCATCCCCACCACATACGGTGCGACGAAGGAAACATCGCCGGCCCCACGACTCTCGGGTGGGTCGCCTTCGACCGGCCCATAGCCGAGCGATCGGCTCACGGCGTCGAACTTCGCGAGCAGCTCGGCACCGGCGGCGGTCGGAGGCATGGCGGGATAGCTGTCGCGAAAGCGGATCTCGGCGTCGGTCCCCGGCAGGTGCTGCGCGACGATGGTCCGCATTCGCGTGCGGACGGAGTCCTTCTGGGACTCGCGCAGAAATCGCAGGTCGCCCTGCACGATCGCGGTTGGCGAGATGATGTTCGTCTTGCCCGCGGCCGCCAGCGCCGGACCCGATGAGTCACGCCGCACCGTGGTGCCACCGGCGGCGAGGCCGGGGTTGAATGTGAGGGTCGGGTCGCCGGCGAGCTCCCGGCGGAACGCGTCGAGGATGCGCGCCATCTCGTAGACGGCACCGTATCCACTGGTGAACACTCCCGCCGAGTGCCCCTGTCGCGCCGTGACGTCGAGGGTCCAGCTGCTCGACCCTCGGCGCGCGATCGATGCGCGCGCCGCCCGTCCTCCTTCGAAGGCGAGCGCCACGTCGCTTCGCCGTGCCGCGTCGATGAGCTCGCGGCGTGCGTCCTCGAGCGGGCTGCCGGCGGATTCCTCATCCCCCGTCATGACGACGATGATCTGGGAGCCGTCGAGCGCGCCGTTCGCGTTGAGCGCGCGCAGCGCGGCGATCATCGCCACGTCGCCGCCCTTCATGTCGGAGGTGCCCGCGCCGCGCGCAATCGAATCGTCGCGGACGAAGCGCTGGCCCTCGCCTTCGAACACCGTGTCGAGATGTCCGATCAGTAGCAGCCTGGCACCCCGCGTCCCGCGACGCTCGGCCACGAGATGACCGGCGCGGTGCATGGCGGCCGGCATCTCCGCCCAGCGAACCGCAAAGCCCATTGCCACCAGCTCCGACGCGAACAGGTCTCCGACGCGCCGCACGCCTGCCACGTTCTGCGTGCCGCTGGAAATGTTCACGGCCGTCTCCAGCAGCGTCACGTCATCCTCGTGATGCGTGCGCACATGGTCGCGGAGACGCGATTCGGTTGGGGATAACGTCGTCGGATCGATCGGCGTGCTCGACATGCTGTTCGCGGGAACAGGCGGCGCGCTGGCGACGGCGCTTCCGGTTGCGCGGCACGCACCGAGGGATGCGCAGGCCGTGGCGACGAAAATGATCGAGGATGCTCGCATGGAATTCGAGGGGCTGGAGATACAAGCCAACATATGCTCGCGTCGTTGACCGCTCCAGCCGCGGAGCGGGACGCGTCGCATCGCCGGCGCTATCTTTCCCCCATGCCGCCGTCCCGTTCTTCGTTCGAGGCTGAATTCGACGTACTCGTCATCGGGGCAGGCCATGCCGGCACCGAGGCCGCGGTCGCGGCGGCGCGACGCGGTGCGCGCACGGCCCTGGTCACGTGCGCGCTCGAGACCATCGGCCAGATGTCGTGCAATCCGGCCATCGGCGGCGTGGCCAAAGGAACGGTGGTGCGTGAGGTGGACGCGCTCGGCGGCATCATGGCGCGCGCCACCGACCTGGCCACACTGCAGTTCCGGATGCTGAACCGGAGCAAGGGGCCGGCGGTCTGGGCACCGCGCGCGCAGTGTGATCGCGGATTGTACCGTCGTGCGGTCCGCGCGCTCGTCGAGGCCCAGCCGCTGGTGGAGACGATCCAGGGCACGGTCGCACGGCTGCTGTTCGACGGTGATCGGCTGGCGGGAGTTGAAACACTGGAGGGAAGGCGCTTCGGCGCTCGCTGCGTCGTGGTCACGACCGGCACCTTTCTGCGCGGTCGCATCCACATCGGCACCACGACCTCACTCGCGGGCGGGCGGGCCGGGGAGACATCGGCCACACACCTTGCCGAGCAGCTCGAACAGGCCGGCCTCGAGGTGGCGCGCTTCAAGACGGGGACGCCGCCGCGGGTCGATGGGCGGTCGGTGCGATGGGACGCGGTCGTTCGACAGGATAGCGAGATCGACGATTTCGATTTCACCTGGTCGCACTTCTGGCCCGACGCTCGTCGCCGGCCCGACGGCCCCACGCGCCATCCCGGCCAACTGCCGTGCTGGATCACGTTCCTCGGCGCCGAGGGCAAAGAGATCGTCGCGCAACACATCGGCGAGTCGGCGATGTACGGAGGCGCCATCGCGTCACGCGGACCGCGCTACTGCCCTTCGGTGGAAGACAAGATCGTCCGGTTTCCCGATGCGCCGCGCCATCAGATCTTTCTCGAGCCAGAAGGTCACGACACGCACGAGCTGTACGTGAACGGTTTGTCCACGTCGCTGCCGGCACCGGTGCAACTGGCGCTGCTGCACTCCATTCCCGGGCTGGAACAGGCGCGCATGACGCGCGCCGGATATGCGATCGAGTACGACTACTTTCCGCCCACGCAACTCGACGAGACGCTACAGGTGCGCGCCATTCCCGGCCTCTTCTTCGCCGGACAGATCAACGGCACGACCGGATACGAGGAGGCGGCAGGGCAGGGGGTGGTCGCGGGAGCGAACGCCGGTGGGTTGTCGCTGGGCGAGCCTCCGATCGTGCTGGGACGCGAGACGTCGTACATCGGCGTGCTCGTGAATGATCTGGTGACGCGCGGCGTGGACGAGCCATATCGCTTGTTCACGTCGCGGTCGGAGTTCCGCCTTTCGATCAGGCAGGACAATGCGCTGCGCCGGCTGGCGCCGGCCGGTCTCGCACTCGGGATGTTCGACGAGATGGAGCAGGAGAGGATCGCACGGCGACTATCCGCGGAGAGCGAGGCGCGACAGATCGCCGAGCGCACATCGATCACCCCGGCGCAGGCAGCGGACGTGCTCGCGAGGGCCGGCAGTGCGCCACTAGCGCACGGCGTCCGCATCGCCGAACTGGCGCGTCGGCAATCGGTGTCGTTGCTGGATCTCCTGCACGCCGCTGGTGTCGGGATGCACCTGGCACCCGATGCCGTGGTGAGCACGGAGCTGGAGCTCAAGTACGCGGGCTATTTCGCGCGCGAGCGAGTGCAGGCCGACAGGCTGCGCCGGATGGGCGACTTTTCGCTCGACGTGTCGTTGCCGTATGAGGAGATGCTCTCGTTGTCGTTCGAGGCGCGACAGAAATTGGTCGCCCGCCGTCCACGAACGCTCGCCCAGGCCTCGAGCATGCCGGGTGTCAGTCGAACCGATCTCCAGAACCTCGTCATCGAGATCGAGAAGCGGCGACGCGGCGCGGCCTCGCTCGACCTCGCCATGGAGTGACGGAGCGCACGACGTGCACGATCGGGCGGGCGATGCGGTGATGGTGTGCAACTCGCGGTGCTCGTGACGTCTCTCCCATGGCACCGTTCGCGCCGGAGCGTGTGCGCCGTTCGATCGGGAGCCTTTAGTATCACTTTGCGTTTTAATGTACGTATGCTCGTCGTTCCCTCATTCTTTCGTCAGGTTGACATGCAAAAACATCTTCTTCGTTTCGCAGCGGCGCAGTGTTGCGTCGCGCTCGCGCTCGTTCCCTCGGTTGCTCGTGCGCAGTCGACACAGGGCCTCTCGGGTTCCGTGTCATCGCTCGCCACGTCGGGACAGGGGGAGGCGAAGGTTGCTCCCGACCGGGCATCGCTCCTGGTCAATGTGCAGACACGCGGCGCGACCGCGGCTGGCGCCGCTTCCGTCAATGCGCAGAAGAGCCGAGCCGTTCTCGACGCGCTCGCCAAGCTGGGGCTGCCGCGCGAGCAGTTGGGCACCGAAGGCTATTCGGTATATCCCGAACTCCAGTACGACAAGGATGGCGGATCGCCCCGCGTGACCGGCTATGTCGTCACGAACACGGTGAAGGCAGAGACCCATCGCGTCGAGCAGGCCGGCGCGATGATCGATGCCGCGCTCGGTGCGGGTGCCAACATGATCAACAGCCTTTCGTTCTACGCGTCGTCCATCGACGCGCCGCGGCGCGACGCGATCGCACTGGCC
>JBBQDE010000114.1:0-7618 GCA_038319425.1 Gemmatimonadales bacterium | reverse complement strand
CGGGTCGACGGGGGTGAGGAAGAGCGTCGTGGTGCCGCGGCCGCCGCGCCCCACCATCACCATCGCCGCCTCCGGCTCGTGGAAGTTGGTGAGATAGTGGAACGCCGGCAGCTGATAGAACGGGCCGAAGTCGGTGATCGGCGTGCGGCCGCCGAAGGCAACCACCACGCCGTCGCCGATGCGGGCGGCGAGCGAGTCGCGCCGGGCGGCGTATTCCGATGCGGGGATCTGGGCGGTGGCGGGCTGGAGGGCGGATGTGGTCAGTGCCGCGGCGGCGAACGCGAGGGCGCCGGCGCGGCGGCGGAGCGCAGGGAACATCGGGGGGCACTTCATGGTATCGGGCATCGCCTAGGGTAGCCCGAGGGGCGGCACCCGGAAAGACGCCGCTCAACGAAACGCCGCCATCCAGCGTTCCTATTGTATCCAATCAAATGGCGGTGTATTGTATGCAAGTGAGACTTCTTCGACGCGCCGCGCTGTCGACCCTTCTCGTGGGATTGGCAGCCCCCCTCCATGCCCAGGGGTCCGGCAACGGCTACCTGTTCGGGGCACCGAACGCCCGGCTCAACTTCCACGCCGGCTACGCGCACGCGAACGCGAACAGCGACCTGTTCGACTTCGTCACCACCAACCTGACGCTCAACAAGAGCTCGTT
Source organism: Gemmatimonadales bacterium (assembly GCA_038319425.1). Taxonomy (GTDB): domain Bacteria; phylum Gemmatimonadota; class Gemmatimonadetes; order Gemmatimonadales; family Gemmatimonadaceae; genus AG11. The sequence continues at coordinate 6,963 of JBBQDE010000114.1, read as the reverse complement.
CAGCGGACCGAGCATCGGCGCCGACCTCGGGGTCACGGTCGCTCCGCGGCTCGAGCTCTCGGTGAGCCTGGACTACTCGGCGGCCGTACGAAATTCGGACGACCGGGTGTATCAGGACAACAACAATCTCCCGATCGAGCAGACGACGAGCTTTCGCCGGGTACCCCTCATGGCGAACGCGATCTTCTACCTCGCGCCGCGCGGACGGTCCGTCGGCAAGCTTGCGTGGATTCCCGCGACGGTCGTACCGTGGGTCGGGGTCGGGGGCGGCACGATGTGGTATCGTTTCCAGCAGGAAGGCGACTTTGTTGACTATCGGACCCTGAACGTGTTCCACTCGAAGCTCGAGTCGTCGGGGTGGGCGCCGGCCTTCCAGGGGATGGGTGGAGTGGACGTCACGCTTTCCCCGCGCTTCGCGTTCACGGCCGACGCCCGGTACATGTGGGCGAAGGGAACGCTGGGGCGGGATTTCACCGGCTTCGACAAGATCGACCTCTCGGGGATCACCGTCGCGCTTGGCTTCACGGTCCGTCTTTGAGGCTGATGCGCCAAACGGCGACGCGAGGACCGTGTCGCGAAAATTGCAGATAGCTCATTCGATGAAGCTCACGCAGATGGAGGGACTCATGAAGCGAATCGACATGTTCGTCCGCTCGGCCGCCCTGGTTGCGGGGCTCGTCGCGCTCACCGGCGCCTCGGCCGGCGCGCAGCAGCCGGCGGGGAGCTGGCAGAGTTGGATCGGCTGCTGGACCGCCGGACCGGCGATCGGCGGCATCGCGCCGTCGTCGGTGGCACCACTCGTCTGCATCGCGCCAACGGCCGATGCGAACGTGGCCGAGGTGTCGACGATCAGCGGCGACAAGGTGGTGTCCACGCAGCGTGTGGACGCGAGCGGCCGCGAGTTCCCGATGGAAGCGAAGGGATGCGTCGGCACCCAGCGCGCGCGCTGGTCGGCCGACGGGCGCCGGATCTATCTGAAGGCGACCGGGAAGTGCGATGGCATCGAGCGCGTGACGTCGGGGATCATTGCGATGTCGCCCTCCGGCGAGTGGCTCGACGTGCAGGGCGTTTCGGAGCTCTGTGACGAGGGCGTGCGCGTGGCACGCTATCGTGATGCCGGCGTGCCGGGGGCGGTGCCCGAGGCGATCGCGTCGGCGATCCGCTCGCGGGCGACAGCGTCCCAGGGTGCGCGCTTCGCGGTTGGGGGAACGATCGGTTCCTCGGCCGTGATTGAAGCATCGCAGGCCGTGACGCCGGCGGTGGTGGAAGCGTGGCTGATGGAGCGCGGCCAGGCCTTCTCACTCGACGCGCGCGAGCTCGTGCGGTTGGCCGATGCCGGCGTGCCGGCGCGCGTGACGGACGCGATGGTCGCGGTGTCGAACCCCAGCTCGTTCGCGGTGGCGCGGTCCGAAGGGAATTCGCGGAGCCGCCGGGCGGATGACGACGACATCGCCGGCCGGCGGATCTACGTGATGATGGATCCGGCCTACTCGCCGTACGGCTGGGGCTACAGCCCCTACGGCTACGGATCAGGCTACGGACCGTACGGATATTCGCCGCTGAGCTACGGCAACGGATACGGCTCCGGCTACTACGGCTACCCGGGGTATGTCACCCCGATCGTGATCGTGAACCCGCAGACCGAGGCGCATGGTCGTGCGGTGAAGGGACGCGGTTATACGCAGTCGGAGTCCGGCGCGACGGCAACGCCGTCGAGCTCGCGGGGAACCAGCGCGTCGAGCTCGAACTCCGGATCGTCCAGCGCGGGTTCGTCCAACAGCCAACCGGCGCGCAGCGATCCCGCCCCGGCCGCGGAGCCGCGGACGGCGCATCCGAAGCCGTAGCCGTTTTCGGTGGTGCGCGTTGGCTGGGCGATGTTTGGCTGCACAAGCCACACAGACCCAGGTTGAACGCATGAAACGGATTGAACGCATCTGACGGATTGACTACTCGAGGGGCCGGCTTCTGATACTGAAGCCGGCCCCTCGAGCATTCACCCATCATTGCTTTTGGAGTGCGCGATCACGCTGTCAGATCGCTGGCATCCGTCTCTTCCGTTCGATCGTCGTTCCAGGCTGTTGATCGCGACGCCGTTTCAAACGTCGTGCCTGACCTACGTGAGGAACTCGTGCAGCAGCGAGTGGAAGTGGTGCACACCGTTCTCGCGCGCGGCCGAGTAACGGCCGCGGTCGTAGATGCGCGAGCGCAGGTTGCGCTGGACGATCTCGCAGATCTCGATGTCCTCGTCCTGGATCTCGTCGCTGAACGCCAGGAGCGTCGCCCATGCGGTGTCGCCGGCCGGATCGGCGGGGGGAGTCGTCGAGTACCACTCGAACACGACCTTGCAGCGGTCGTGGCCCACCGGAATCACGACGTTCGTCTGCATCTGCCCCATGTAGACGTTCAGCATCATGTTCGGGAAGAGCCACACGTAGACCGCCTCGCCGACGTCGGTCTTGGCGGGATCGTACTTCCGGTTCGGATTGCCCCCGTGCACCGGCCGCAGCGGCGCGTGCTGGATGGAGAAGTAGCGGTGCGGCTCCACCTTGTAGTTGTCGTAGTCGAGCTCCTTGTGCAGCCCGGGATGTACCATCGGGAGATGATACCCCTCGAGGTAGTTGTCCACGTAGATCTTCCAGTTGCACGCGATGTCCCATTCCTTCCGCATCACGTAGGTCATGGACTCGCAGCGGAAGGGGGCGACGCGGCGCGGCACGTCCTCGAGCACCTCGAGCAGCGGGAGCGCCTTGCCATCGAGGTTGGCGAACACCAGCGGGCCCCACGTGGCGATCTGGATCGGCACCAGATGCATCTCCGCGGGTTCGAAGCGCTCGACCCCCTGCATCTCGGGCGCGCGGAGCAACGCGCCATCGAGCCCGTACGTCCAGCCGTGGTTGCGACACTGGAGCGTGTTGCGCGGGCCGCACCCCTGCGCGACGGGGCCGGCGCGATGCAGGCAGACGTTGTAGAAACCGCGCAGGGCGTCGCCGTCGCGCAGGACGACGATGGCATCGTTGCCGATGGCCGCGGTGAAGAACTGGCCGTGCTCCTTCACCTGCTCCAGACGCCCGACGAGCTGCCAGGTGTGGGCGAAGATCCGCTCCCGCTCGAGCTCGAGATAGACGGGGTCGTTGTAAAGGCGCGCCGGGATGGTGGCGGCGCGCGCAATGTTCGGATCGAACGGGAAGACGAGGGCCATGGCGCCAACTTACGCCGGCGGCGCGCTCGCGCCAACATTCGCCGGGGTACGCGAAGCTTCCTCGATCGCACTCGACGGTAGCGCCATGCCCGAGCTTCCCGACGTCACCCTTTATATCGACGCGCTCACCGAGCGGCTCGTCGGCCAGCCGCTCTCGGGCTACGCCATCCTGAGCCCGTTCGTGCTCCGTACCGTGGACCCGCCGCTCGATGCTCTTGTCGGGGCGGCGGTCGCGAGCGTGGAGCGGCTGGGGAAGCGCATCGTGCTCGGCTTTGCCGGCGACCTGTTCGTCGTCATTCACCTGATGATCGCCGGCCGCTTCCGCTGGGTGAAGGCCGGCGCGCGCAAACGGATTCCGCCGCGGCTCGCGCTCGCCGAATTCGAGTTTCCGCCCGGGACGCTCGTGCTGACGGAAGCCGGCACGACGCGGCGCGCCTCGCTGCACGTGGTGCGCGGCCGCGACGCGCTCGCGCCGTTCGACCGCGGCGGGCTCGAGCCGCTCACCGCGACGCGCGAGCAGTTCGCGGAGCGGCTGGCCCGCGAGAATCACACGCTCAAGCGCTCGCTGACGGATCCCCGGTTGTTCAGCGGCATCGGCAACGCCTATTCGGACGAGCTGCTGCACCGCGCGCGTCTCTCGCCGCTGAAGCTCACGTCGAAGCTGACGGCGGACGAAGTGGAGCGGCTGTTCCACGCCACCCGCGACACGCTGACGGAGTGGACCGAGCGGCTGCGGGCCGAACTGGTGGATGGATTTCCCGAGAAGGTGACGGCGTTCCACGACGCGATGGCGGTGCACGGTCGCTACACGCTTCCCTGCCCTGTGTGCACAACGCCGGTGCAGCGCATCCGCTACCGCAACAACGAGACGAACTACTGCGCGCGCTGCCAGACGGAGGGACGGCTGCTCGCCGACCGCGCGCTGTCGCGGCTGTTGAAGTCGGACTGGCCGAAAACGATCGAGGAGCTGGAGGGCTGAGGGAACGCACTGCGGAACCAATCGGGCGGGTGTTCGCTACTGGCTGTCAATCGCACGTCGACGCCACTCACCCACGTTGGAGGACCGATGCTCGCCCGTCTCGCCGTCGCCGCACTCGCTCTCACCACGCTCGCTGCCTGCTCCGACCACTCGACGCCCACCGCGCCGTCCGCGGCGCTGCAGCCTTCGTTCTCCCGCTCGGGCGACGACGATCAGCACGACGACGGTGCCGGTGCCGTGTTCGTCAGCACCAACGACGCCACGGCCAACGCCGTGATTGCGTTCACGCGCCATTCGAACGGGTCGCTCACCAAGGCGGGTACCTACCCGACGGGCGGACGGGGAATCGGCGGCACGACCGACCCGCTGGCCTCGCAGTTCGCGCTTACCCTGTCGGAGAACGCGCAGACGCTGTTCGTCGTCAACGCCGGCAGCAGCGAAGTGACGCGCTTCGCGGTGGACGGCAGCACGCTTACGGCGCGGAGCCGCGTGATCTCCGGCGGAACGTTTCCGGTCAGCGTCGCGTCGGGGCATCGCGTGCTCTACGTGCTGAATGCGAGGAGCAACACGATCGCCGTCATTCCCGTGAGCGAGCGCGGCGTGCTCGCGGCGTTTCCAGCGCAGACGGTGCCGCTGCATGCCGGCGCCGCCGGCGCCACCGCGATCCGCGTCAGCCGCGACGGACGCTTCGTCGCCGTTACCGAGCGGATCGGCAGCACGATCGATACGTACCGGGTGGAGCGAAACGGCAGCCTGCGCGCGCTCGCCACGACGACATCGGCCGGTACCATCCCCTTTCGCTTCGACTACACGCCGCGCGGCCAGCTCGTGGTGTCGGAGGCCCGCGTCGGTTCCGTGTCGTCATACGGACAGGAGCGCGGTGGCACGCTGCGGGTGGCCACCGGCGCGCTGGTCACCGGTCAGCGCGCGACGTGCTGGCTCATCGTGGACGGCGCCGGCCGCTTCGCCTACACTGCGAACGCGGGCTCCGCGAACATCTCCGGCGTGGCGATCGCGCACGACGGCACGCTCACCCTGGCCCCGGCGACGGGCATCGGCGCCGACCTTGGCGCCGGCGCGCAGCCGCTCGACCTGGACCTGAGCCGCGACAGCAAGTTCCTGTACGTGATCAAGAACGGCACGGGCACGGTGGGCGTGTTGCGGACGAACGGCGACGGGACGTTGACGCCGCTGGCCGACGCACCCGGCCTCGCCGCTCGCGCAGGCTACATGGGCCTCGCCGCGTACTGATCGGCGTGAACCTCTCGAGAAGGGCCACGTCCGCGCGCGCGGACGTGGCCCTGTCCCACGTCCGCCGCACTCGCGGGATCGCAGCGACGCTCCCGTCACCGGGTGCCGGCCGTCGTCACCGCGTCTCCCAGCGGCATCACGACGGATTCGTTCCAGATGTACTTCGCAAACCACTCCCAGTTGTGCCACGTCGCCGCGAGCTGCTCCCTCGGCTTCGTGATCCCGTGCCCGAATCCCTTGTACACGATGAGCTTCGTGGGGACGCCGACGTCCTGGAGCGCCTGATACAGCTCATACGCGTTCGCGATCGGCACGCGGCGGTCAAGCTCGCCGTGCTGGATCAGCGTCGGTGTCCGCGCCTGCTTCACGAACGTGATGGGCGACGTCTTCGCGTAGATGTCCGGATCGCTCCACGGCGTGGCCTGCAGATACTGGCGCGTGAACGGGTGGATGTCGGTGGCGACGTAGTACGTCATCCAGTCGGAGATGCCCGCGCCGACCGAGATCGCCTTGAACCGGGTGGAGGTCGTGGTGAGGAACGCGGAGATGTAGCCGCCCTGGCTCCATCCCATGCTTCCCATGCGGGTGGAGTCGGCGATCCCGCGCGCGATGAGGGAGTCGACGCCGGAGAGGACGTCCCACGCGTCGCCCACGCCGAGATTGCGCACGTTCAGCGAGCGGAACTTCTCGCCGTAGCCTGCCGAGCCACGATAGTTCGGCATCAGGACCACCGCGCCCTTGGCCAGGAACTGCGAGACCGGGTAGACCGAGCCGTAGCCGAGCACCGGCCGTGAGATGCCGGTGGGACCGCCGTGTATGGCGACGAGCAACGGGTAGCGGCGCGACGGATCGTAGCCGCTCGGCTTGTACAACACGCCTTCGATGCGCGTGCCGTCGCGGCTCGCCCACGATACGACCTCCCGCGTGCCGAGTGTCCAGGCCGCGGTCTGCGCCGTCATGTTCGTCATGCGTACCGGAGCAGCGGTGCCGGCGAGCGACACGCGATAGATCTCGGGCAGCGTCGTTGCAGTTTCGCCAGCGATGGCGATCGCCGAGCCATCGTGCGCGAAGCTCACGGAGCGCACGACCTCGGGGGTGGACAGCAGCATGCGAGTGGCGCCCGTCGCGGGATCCAGCGCGAACAGTCGCTGCGCCGTTCCCTGCGCGGCGAGGAAGCGGATGCCGGCCGGCACCCACACTGCGCTGCCGGGGTTCTCGTCGAACGTGCGAGACAACACGGTGACCGGCCCGCCGGCGGCGGGAACCAGCGCCAGCCGCGAGTTGCGATAGAAGTTGGCGCTCGTATCGCCCGCCGCGGTGGAGAAGAGCAGGCGCGTGCCATCGGGAGACCAGACGGGATCGGTGTCGGAGCCGGGGCCGGTGACGAGCGGTTGCACGGTGCTCGACGCGACGCTGCCGTCCGATCCCCACGCGATGTCGATCACGGCGATGTCGGCGAGGTTGCCGGAGCCGAGCAATGGATCTGGCGTGTGCGAGAAGGCGATGCGCCGGCCGTCGGGCGACCAGGCGAAAC
>JBBQDE010000113.1:0-7643 GCA_038319425.1 Gemmatimonadales bacterium | reverse complement strand
GTAGCTTTCGACGTCGAGTGGCGTGGCGCCGTTGGGTGGCACGAGGCGTGACGTGGAGACGAGCACGTCGCGACGGCCCGTCGCCGCATCGTAGCGCACCAGATCCTTGCCCGGCGGCGAGACAGCCGACGGCTCGATCGTAGTGTAGGCATCGCCACCGGGCAGCCACCGCGCGTCGCCCAATCGCTGGGCCACGAATTCCGGGCTGTTGAAGATGCCATTGAGCGTCACCCGTGCGGGATCGCCAGGCAACGTGGATTGCGCGACCGCGGGGAGACCCGTGAACGCGAGCATCATGAGCAGCGCGGGCAGCGTGAGAACGAGTCGATTGCGCACGGGAGTCCGCCGGAAGAAAGGAGTTGCCCGCCCACGTTAGACGTTTTGTGCCAGCCGCGATAGATCGACGCGATGGTGCCGGTGCGGCGTTCGGTGTCTCCCTATCCGGAAGGGCAGGCATCTCCTATGGTTGACGCGGCCTGTTCCTTCCTCGTGCAGAGAGGCCCGTAGCGCAATGCTCGACGACGCGGGGCTGCGCGATCGGCTCCAGACTACTCTTGGCCACGACTACCGGCTCGGCGCGGAGCTCGGCGGCGGCGGCATGGCGCGCGTGTTCGTGGCCGAGGACGCTCGGCTGGGCCGGCGCGTCGTCGTCAAGGTGCTGCCGCCGGACCTCGCCGCGGACGTGTCGGCCGTCCGCTTCGAGCGCGAGGTGCAGTTCGCGGCGCGGCTCCAGCATCCGCACATCGTGCCGCTTTTCACGGCGGGCGAGATCGGACCGCTGCTGTACTACACCATGCCGTTCGTCGAGGGCGAGTCGCTGCGACAGCGTCTCGCGCGCGAGGGCGCGCTCCCCGTGCCGAACGCGGTCCGGCTGATCCGCGAGCTGGCCGACGCGCTGGATTATGCGCACCGGCAAGGGGTCGTGCACCGCGATCTCAAGCCCGAGAACGTGTTGCTGTCCGGTGGGCACGCGACCATCGCCGACTTCGGGATCGCCAAGGCGCTCTCGTCGGCGAGTGCGACGGCGGGACGGCTCACCGCCACCAACACGGTGATCGGGACCCCGCTCTACATGGCGCCCGAGCAGGCGGCCGGAGATCCCGGCACGGATCACCGCGCGGACCTCTACGCGCTGGGCCTCATCGCGTATGAGCTATTCACGGGCGTTCATCCCTTCGCCGGACGCGCCCCCCACGCGATGGTGGCCGCGCACTTCACCGAGACTCCCCCCCCGCTCACCGACACTCGGCGCGATCTGTCCCCAGCGCTCGGCGGGATGGTTGCGCGGCTGCTCGCGAAGCGCCCGGAGGATCGGCTGCAGTCGGCGAGCGAGATTGTCCGCGTAATCGATGAGACCGCGAGTACCGGCGATGGCGCCCGGCCGCTTCTCGCATGGTCGCTCCCATCGTCCCGTCGCCGGCTCGTGACGACGATCGCGGTGATGATGCTGGCCGTCTCGGCCGGAGTCGCGACGTGGCGTCTGCGTGCGTCGCCGGCACCTGTGCCGCCGTCGTTGATGGTGCTGCCGTTCGAGAATCTCGGGCCCGCGGCCGACCAGTACTTCGCCGATGGGCTCACCGACGAGGTGACCAGCCGCCTGTCCGGCGTCTCCGGGTTGCGGCTGATCGGCCGAGCGAGCGCGCGGCAGTACAAGGGCACGACGAAGAGTCCGCGCGAGATCGGTCGCGAAGTCGGCGCCACGCACCTGCTCACGGGCACCGTGCGGTGGGAGCGGGATTCCGGTAGCGGTGGACGCGTACGAGTGAGCTCGGAGCTGGTGCGCACCGCCGATCAGTCCAGCGTGTGGTCGGAGCCGTACGAGGCACCGCTGCGCGATGTGTTCCGCGTGCAGGCGAGCGTGGCGGAGCGCGTGGCCGCCGCGCTCGGCATCGCGCTACTCGCGCGCGAACAGCGCGTCGTGCGCGCCAGACCGACATCGAACGTCGCCGCCTACGACGCCTACCTCCGCGCCCGGGCGCATGCCACGCCGGGAATGCGCTATCAGGCGCCGCCGCAGCTCGCGGCGATCGTGGAGTTCGAGCGTGCCGTCGCACTCGATCCCTCGTTCGCCGCGGCGCACGCGCGGCTGGCCGATGCATACATGGCACTGTTCGATCTGCTCGGCGACCCCGCGATGCTCGGGAAGGCACGCGCAAGCTCCGACCGCGCATGGTCGCTCGATTCGACGCTCGAGGACTCGCGGCTCGCACGGGCGCGATACCTCACCTTGGCGGACGATCCGGAGGGCGCGTACCGCGCTGTGAGCGCGGCCGCGGCCGCGGCGCCGACGAATGCGGAAGTGCTCTTCCGTCTCGCCGAGACCGAAGAGGCACTCGGCTGGGCGGAGCGAGCGCTCAACACGGCGATCCGCGCTGCCGCGCTCGACCCGCGCACCGATCCGGCGCAGCCACTCGGCGGTATGTATGCGGCGGTCTATCGGTATGAGGAGTCCATCCGTGCCAACGAGCACGAGATAGCCATCGCGCCGCAGACCACCGGCGCGTACGGAGTGGAGTCCGGTACCTACCTGCTCTGGCGAGCCGATACGTCGGGAGCACGGCAGGTGGTGGAGCGCGGTGGGCCACCGCTCATGGCGATCTTCGTGTGCCTGCCGACCGGCGGCGCGACCTGGCAACATGTCCTGCCGCCGGCCATGCTGCTGGCGAAGGACACGCTGACGCTGCAAGGTTACGTCGCGGAAGCCGGCGGCTTCCCACCGGAGCTGTTCTACCTGATGAAGGTGCGGCACTTCGCCTTCAGCGGGCGGCTGGACCGCGCCCGCATCTATGCCGATTCGCTCGTGGCGCGCGTGGAGCCGCTGCTCCGCCACGCGCCCGACGTGCTTTACGTTGGCGGCGACTTCACCCGGCGCGCCTCGCTGGCCGAAGCCTACGCATATCTTGGCCGCACGGCCGACGCCTCGCGGGAAGTGGATCGGTATGTGGCGGACTCCCGACTCGTGCGCAACAAGACCGTCGTGCTGGAGGCACTCGTGAACGCCGCCTACATCGATGTCGTCATCGGCCGACAGGAAGTCGCGATCGACCGGCTCGAGGAGGCGCTGAGCCACGCCACGGGCAAGTACATCTCGCGCCCGCTGCTGCGCGCCGACTCGTCGTGGACGCCGCTGCGCCGCAATCCACGATTCGTGCGCCTCATTGGCGGAGGCGCCTGACGCGTGATGTAGTCGCCTGCCGGCCGCTGCAGTCGCGCGTCGGCAGGCGAAGACGCCCTAATGGCCGCGTGACACGCGAATCCGAGGGTCGCCCCGCGATCCGGGGACGACGCTGACGCCGAGGGGCACGTCAGCCTGTTCCCATACATAAGTTCGGAAAGCGCGAGCCAATGAAGATGCCCGAGAGGATGCCGACGAGCCCACCCAGCAGCAGCCCCGAAGGCTGAGCGAAGTTGCCGCCGTCGCAGTGCTGGCATTCGGCGGCGGTCCCGATCGCACCGCCCGCAAGGGCACCGGCCAGGAACCCGACGATGGCGCCGACTCCGGCATGCGCTCCGACGCGCTCTCCGCGCTCAAAGCGCTGCACCGAGCGACGAGACAGGGTGACCGGCACGGCTGAGCTCTCGACTCCGCCCGGCTGAATCCGGATCGAGTCGGTCGTCACCGCGATCAACGTGCCGGTGAGTGGAGTCGCGCAGCACGCGGCGTCGTGCGACACGCGTACCAGGGGGCCAGACGTGCCCTGCGCAGGCAGGCGAATGCCGAGCACCGACGTGGCGAGAACGGCGACAGGGAGAAGATGTACGGTCCGCATGGCATACCTCGCTGGCGTGGGAGATCTCGAAAATGGCTCCGAAGGCCGGTCGAGTCAGGAAAGATGAATGGGCCTGATCACGGCAACGGCGGATCGGCACGCCGTTCCATCAGAAGACGCGAGAATTCCTTGGAAATCGGCTCATGCCTACAGCGCTGTGCGCAGCGGCTCAGAACGCGGTCATGTGCGTGACCTTGAGCGCGAGCACGCGCTCGGTCTGCGTCCTCGTCTGCGAGTCCTGCCGGTCGGTGTACACCAGGTATACGTCGCTCAATGGACGGTAGCGCCAGGCCAGGCGGGCATTTGTCACCAGCGCCCGCGTCTGGGTGTTGTACTGCGTGTAGGCGCTGCCGTACAGCCGAGTGGACCAGGAGTAGCGCACGCGAACGCTCGCCAGATCCGCCGTGAAGTCGCCGGCGTCTCGGCGCACTTCATTGCGTTGCGCCGAACCCTCGAGGCTGAGGTTGTACCGAAGGCGCCACACGAATGCCGCGCTCACGGCGCGCCGCCGGCCGTCGTAGAACCCGCCAGCGGTGCCGCTCACGTTCGCCGATAGCGCTCGGCCCTCGCCGCTCGCGTAGCGCGCTGTCACCTCCTTCCACGTGTAGCGCCCCGCCGGGATGCTTCGGCCGGGAAACACGGCGAACGGCGCGTCGAGTCGGTCGAACTGGTCCTTCACCTCTACGCCGAGCTCTCCTTCGGGGCGAACGAGCAGTGTCACCCCGCCTTCGATCGTGCGCGTCGCCAACTCACCGGTCAGATCGGTCACGCGGTCCACCTCCACGTACGGATTGAGCTCCTGGGTATACGGAAGGTCGGGCCGCGCGTGCACCCCGGTGGTGGCGAAGAACTGCTGCATGCCGCGCCGGCGCACGTAGCCGAGTCCGGGGTCGAACCGGTCCGACACGCGCTTCCACATCACCGAGCTGTCCCAGAAGCGCCCGCGATACGCCAGCGACGTGCGCGCGGCGTAGCCGTCCGAGGTGTCGCCCGCCGCCTCGCTCGTCGCCCCGTAGGAGTTGATCACCAGGTTCGGCGTCGGGCGCAGGTTCACGTCGGCGCCGTAACTGCGGTTGTAGTTGCCAGCGCCGGACCGGCTCGACACCAGCAGTCCCGCGTCGGAATTGCCAAGGAAGTTGCGGCGCGCACGACCCACGGCGAACTGTTCGCCCGGCACCCCGTCAGCGTCTCGCGTGCGCATGTCGAGCAGCCCGACGCCCCATCCCGCCACCTGTCCCGACAGCCGTCCGCCGCCGACGATCGGCACCGGCCGGCCGTCCGGCGCGATGCCGATGCGGCGCGAGTTGAACAGGGTGAAGTCGCGCAGCGACGCACCCATCCGGTATCCGCGCTCCTCCACGTCGCCGAAGCTGAACGCGCCGGCGTTCTCGATGAAGAAGTCGCGCCGCTCGGGAAAGAAGCGCGAGAAGCGGGTGAGGTTCACCTCCTCCTGGTCCACCTCCACCTGCGAGAAGTCGGTGTTGTAGGTGAGGTCGAGGGTGAGGGCCGGCGTGACGCCGTACTTGAGGTCCGCCCCCGCATCGGCGCGCGACCCCTGCGCCGACGGAAGCACCTGTGCGCCGGCCGCCGCCGACGCGACGGCGTACGGCTTCACCTGGAGGTTGCGACCCTGGCGCAGCCCTGTGAGCCCGGTCAGCGTGCCCCCCTTCGACATGCGATGCAGGCGATACTGCCGGTCCAGCGGCGCCCAGTACGACGATTCGTTCACGCGCCGCACCCGGCGCAGGAAGTTCATCCCCCACTCCTGCACCGGCCGAGCGCCGTCGAAGCGCAGCGTGCGGAGCGGGATCGCCATCTCCACCGTCCACGCCGAGTCGCCGGAGGGCATGCGCACCGTCGCGGTGCGCACGTCGATCACGCCCTCCCACGCCTCCACGATCGTGCGAGAGTCGTCGTACGTCTGCTCATCGCGCACCGCGCCCTTCGGATTGACGATGAACAGGAATGCGTTGCGGCGGTCGCGGTAGGTGTCGAGGGCGACGGCGAACGCGTCGCTGTTGCTGGGGACGAAGTCGTGCTGCAGCCCCGCGGTGATTGCCAGACCCGGCGTGGGGTCGTAGTTCACCGCGCTCACGTAGATGAAGTCGGCGTCGTAAAGTAGGCGCACCACCGTGCGATAGACGGCGGCCGCGCCGGTGGCGGGGAGCTGCTGCACGAAGTCGCTGGCGGAATCGGCCGCGCGCCATTCCGCGTCCGTCACCAGGCCGTCGATCACCGGGGGCCGCGGGGTGCGCACTGCCCGCATCGATGGCCGCGCGGCGCGCTCGGGGTCGATCGGGTACTTGCGAGGCGCCATGACCGAGTCGGTGCGCAGTTCGGCGGACCGCGCCCCGGGGAGCGTTGAATCCTGCGCCAGCGCCGGTCCGGCGAGCACGGCGATGCCCAGGAGCACGATCATCGCGGCGGCGCGCGGAGTGCGCGGGCGCGCGTAGTGATGGGAGCGGCGCAAGTACGGAAGATTGGAAGGTGCGGGGCCGGCCCATCGCCGGGCGGGTTCGGGCGTTTCCGTACAAGGTAGCGAGCGGCGGCCCGAACAGTGTCCGCCGTGGCGGGCACGCGAGCGCGGTTTGTGCAAACGCCGGCCTGTTCGAGCGCCGCCGCCGCGCCGCGACAGCGGTGTCGGTGCGCCTGTTGGCGGGAGTGCGGCCTCGTTTCACCCCCCGCACAATGGCCAAGAAAAAAGCGCCGGCGTCCAAGTCCGTCAGCCGCGCCCCCAAGCCCGCCGGCACCAAGCCGGCGAAGGCCGCCGCCAAGGCCGCGTCGCGCAACACGGCGAGCGCTCCCTCGCACCCATCGCCGCCGCCGGCCGGCGACGCCCTCGCCAGAAAGGCCGCTGCCACGGAAGCCCTCGTGGCATCGGTCCCCTTCAACGAGAACAAGCCGGGCGAGCTCGGGCGCAACAACGCCATCTCGCCGCCGACCGGCTTCTCCGTCGAAGCGCCCGATCCGTCGGTCGGATCCAGCACGATCAGCGAACGCAACGCGTCAGACAAGACCGGCACCGGCGACGCGATCGAAGGAATGACCGCAATGACCGGGTCGCTCGACCGCGTCCGTGTTGACAACAGCGGCCACACGCTGACGACCAATCAGGGCGTCGCCATCGGCGACAATCAGAATTCGCTCAAGGCGGGGCTGCGCGGACCGACGCTGCTCGAAGACTTCATCCTGCGCGAGAAGATCACGCACTTCGATCACGAGCGCATTCCCGAGCGCATCGTGCACGCGCGCGGCTCGGCCGCGCACGGCTTCTTCGAGTGCTTCGAGCCGCTCACCGACATCACGCGCGCCGCGCCGTTCCAGGCCGCCGGGAAGATCACGCCGACGTTCGTGCGCTTCTCCACCGTCGCGGGCGAGCGCGGATCGGTGGACACCGCGCGCGACGTGCGCGGCTTCGCCGTGAAATTCTACACCGACGAGGGCAACTGGGATCTCGTCGGCAATAACATCCCGGTGTTCTTCATCCAGGACGCGATGAAGTTTCCGGATCTCGTGCACGCGGTGAAGCCGGAGCCGCATCATGCCATGCCGCAGGCGGCGTCGGCGCACGACACCTTCTGGGACTTCATCTCCCTGATGCCGGAATCCACCCACATGATGATGTGGGCGATGTCCGACCGCGCCATACCGCGCAGCTATCGCACGATGCAGGGATTCGGTGTCCACAGCTATCGCTTCGTGAACGAGGACGGCGAGTCGGTGTTCGTGAAGTTTCACTGGGAGCCGAAGCAGGGCACCCACTCGCTGGTGTGGGACGAGGCGGCGAAGATCGCCGGCGCCGACGCCGACTATCACCGGCGCGACCTGTGGGAGGCGATCGAGGCGGGCGAGTACCCCGAGTGGGAGCTCGGC
>JBBQDE010000112.1:0-7645 GCA_038319425.1 Gemmatimonadales bacterium | reverse complement strand
GGTCATCCCCGTCGACCTGTTCGGCCAGATGGCCCCCATCGAGGAGATCGCCGCCGCGATGCCGCGCCTCGCCGTCATCGAGGACGCGGCGCAGTCGATCGGCGCCCGACGCATGGTCGACGGCGAAGCGCGCATGGCGGGCGAGATCCCGACGATCGGCACCCTCAGCTTCTTTCCCTCGAAGAATCTGGGCGGCTACGGCGACGGCGGCATGATCGTCACCCAGGACGACGCCATCGCCGAACGGCTGCGCCGTCTGCGGGTGCATGGGGGAGCCAAGCAGTACTTCCACGACGAAGTCGGCTACAACAGCCGCCTGGACGCGCTGCAGGCGGCGGTGCTGTCCGCCAAGCTGCCTCATCTCGCCGCGTGGAGCGCCAAGCGGCGCGAGAACGCCGCGTACTATGACGCCGCCTTCGCGGATCTCGCGCGCGCCGGCCGGATCACGACGCCGTTCGTGGCGCCGGAGAACGAGTCGATCTTCAATCAGTACACCCTTCGCGTCGGGGAGGGAAAGCGCGACGCGCTCCAGGCCTTCCTCAAGGACCGCGGCATCGGCACTTCCATCTACTATCCGCTGCCCCTGCATCTCCAGCCCTGCTTCGCGTACCTCGGCTACAAGCAGGGCCAGCTGCCGGAGAGCGAGCGCGCCAGCAAGGAAGTGCTGTCGCTCCCGATCTTCCCGGAGCTCACCAGCGCGCAGCTCGATGAAGTGGTCGCTGGCGTCGGCGCGTTCTTCAAGGGCTGAGTTGACCTCCAACATCCGAACTGTCTCGTGAACATCACCGTCGTCGGAACGGGCTATGTCGGCCTCGTCGTGGGCGCCTGTCTCGCCGAGACTGGCAACGCCGTCACCTGCGCGGACGTGGACCAGGGAAAGATCGACGGACTGAAGCAGAACGTCCTCCCGATCTATGAGCCCGGCCTCGACGAGTACGTCGAGCGAAACCAGAAGCAGCAGCGCCTGGTCTTCACGACCGACATTCCGAAGGCCGTGCAGTCGGCGGATGTGGTGTTCATCGCCGTCGGCACGCCACCCGACGAGGACGGATCGGCCGACCTCCGGCACGTGCTCGCCGTGGCCGAACAGATCGGGCGGAACATGCGGCGCGAGCTCGTGATCGTCACCAAGTCCACCGTCCCGGTGGGCACCGCCGCGAAGGTGGCGGCCGCGGTGGGCGAGCATGCGAAGTTCGCCTTTCACATGTGCAGCAACCCGGAGTTCCTCAAGGAAGGGGCGGCGATCGAGGACTTCATGCGTCCCGACAGGGTGGTGATCGGCGTGGACAGCGACCACGCGCGGAGCGTGATGGCGGAGCTCTACGCCCCGTTCGTGCGCACCGGCAAGCCGATCATCTTCATGGACATCCCGTCGGCGGAGATGACGAAATATGCGGCGAACGCGATGCTCGCCACGCGCATCTCCTTCATGAACGAGATCGCAAACCTGTGCGAGCGCGTGGGCGCGGACGTCGACAACGTGCGCAAGGGGATCGGCTCCGACGGGCGAATCGGACCTGCCTTCCTCTTTCCCGGTCCTGGCTACGGCGGCTCGTGCTTTCCAAAGGACGTGAAAGCACTCGTGCGCACGGCGCGCGATTGCGAGGTGCCGCTCCGGGTGCTCGGCGCGGTCGAGGAGGCGAACGACCTGCAGAAGCACCGCCTGTTCGAGAAGCTGACCTCCGTCGTCGGCACGGTGAGGGGCAAGCGGATCGCGATCTGGGGGCTCTCGTTCAAGCCGAACACCGACGACATGCGCGAGGCCCCGTCGCTCGTGCTCATCGAGGCCCTGCTGAAGGCGGGCGCGCAAGTGACGGCGCACGATCCGGTCGCCATGCACGAGACCGAGCGGCGGATCGGCAAGACGATCGCGTACGCGGAGAACGGCTACGACGCCCTCGAGGGCGCCGACGCGCTCGTCGTCGTCACCGACTGGAACGAATACCGGCATCCGGACTTCGGCCGCATGAAGCGCGCGCTGAAGACGCCCGTCGTCGTGGACGGGCGAAACCTCTACGACGCACGGAAGATGCGGTCGCTCGGCTTCACCTACGACTCGATCGGTCGCGGGGGGCAGGGATGAGAGTCCTCATCACCGGCGCCGCGGGCTTCCTGGGCTCGCACCTCGCCGACCGGTTTCTGGCGGACGGGCACAGCGTCGTCGGGCTCGACAACTTCGTGACCGGGCATCCCGACAACATCGCCCACCTGATCGGAAACGAGCGCTTCAGCTTCATCCGCCATGACGTGTCGACGTTCACATACGTGGAGGGTCCGCTGGATGGCGTGCTGCACTTCGCGTCGCCAGCCAGTCCGATCGACTACCTCGAGCTGCCGATCCAGACGCTGAAGGTGGGGTCGCTCGGCACCCACAACGCGCTGGGCGTGGCAAAGGCGAAGGGCGCTCGCTTCTTCATCGCGTCCACGTCCGAGGTCTATGGCGATCCGCTCGTCCATCCGCAGACCGAGGCGTACTGGGGCAACGTAAACCCCGTGGGACCGCGCGGTGTCTATGACGAGGCGAAGCGATTCGCCGAGGCGATCACGATGGCGTACCACACGTATCATGGTGTCGACACGCGGATCGTGCGGATCTTCAACACCTACGGCCCGCGCATGCGGCCGCGCGACGGCCGCGTCGTGTCCAACTTCATCGTGCAGGCATTGACCGGCGAGCCGCTCACGATCTACGGCGATGGCTCCCAGACGCGCAGCTTCTGCTACGTGTCGGACGAGATCGAGGGGATCTACCGGCTCTTCATGAAGGGCGATCACAATCCGACGAACATCGGCAATCCGGACGAGTACACCGTGAAGCAGCTCGCGGAGCTGGTGGTGGAGCTCACCGGGACCAAGTCCCCGATCGTGTACGAGCCGCTCCCGGCCGACGATCCCAAGGTGCGGAAGCCGGACATCGGCCGGGCTCGCTCGATGCTCGGGTGGGAGCCGTCGGTGAAGGTGCGCGATGGACTCGCGCGCACGATCGAGTATTTCGCCCGCTACGTCGGCACGCCCCTGATGGCGCCGCGCGCGCCGCGCTCCCGGCCGGACTCGCGGCCCCGAGGCGCGTCCTCGTGACGACGCACCCTCGGCAGTGGGCGGCCGGGGTCGGTCGGTGTATCTTTCCCTGGCTGGTCCCGAACCGATGGCTCACTCGCGGGTATCTCTTCCCGATATGATCTCCTCTCGACGGGCGCTGGTCGCCACGCTGCTGTTGCTCGCGGCGGCCTGCCATCCCGAATTCGAAATCACGAAGTTTCCCACCAACGAGGCGCTCTACCGAGCCGCCACGGAGGAGTTCGCGCACGCGCGATGGGACAACGCCGTGGCCGCCTACGAGAAGCTGACCACTGACCTGCCGGCGCGCGACACGCTGCTGCCGCGCTCGCACTGGTTCCTTGCGCGCGCCCATCAGGAGAAGGCGGAGTGGGTGCTGGCGGCGACGAGCTTCTCGCGGCTCACCGAGAGTTTCCCGGACGATTCGCTCGCCGACGATGCCGCGCTGGAGGCGGCGCGCTCGTACCGCAAGCTGTGGCGCAAGCCCGCGCTGGATCCGACGTACGGTGAAAGCGCCCTCGCGGCGTACAATACGCTCCTCGCCCTGTATCCCACGTCGCCGCTCATCCCCGCGGCGCAGAAGGAGCTGGCCGAGCTGCAGGAGATGTTCGCCCAGAAGAACTATCTCTCGGGCATGTACTACTACCGGCGCGGCGGATACGACTCCGGCATCATCTACTTCAAGGACGTCGTGAACCGCTACCCGACGACGTCGTCGTCGCGGCTCGCGCAGCTTCGCCTGGTGGAGTCGTACAAGAAGATCCGCTACAAGGAAGATGCGGTCGAGACCTGCGCGCTGCTCCGGAAGAGCTATCCGGACGACGCCGAGGTTCGCACGGCCTGTACGGACGTCGCCGCGGCGCCGTCTCCCGTGGCGTCGTCGCCGACCAACGCGCCGCCCACGTCCACCGGCCCCCCCACGCCGTCCGCCGTTCCGCCGACCTCCTGAGGCGTGCGCCTCGGGATCTTTGGCGGGAGCTTCGATCCGCCACACCTCGGACACCTGCTCCCCGTCATCGACGCGGCGGAATCACTCGGCCTCGACGGCGTGCGGTTCGTACCAGCGGCGATCCAGCCCTTCAAGGCTGGCCGCGCCCACGCCGAGCCGCGACACCGGATGGCGATGACCGAGCGGCTCGTGGCCGGCGTGCCCGGGTTCGCAGCGGACGCGACGGAACTCGACCGACCCGGGTTATCTTTTACGGTCGAGACCCTGGCGACGTTCGCCGCATCACCCGGCGTTCAGGAGCTCGTCCTGCTGGTCGGGGCGGATGCGTTCGCGCTCTTCGAGCAATGGCGGGAGCCGGAGCGCATCCGGCAGCTGGCGACGATCGCGGTGCTGGTGCGGGGCGGGGACCGGCTGCCTGCGGTCGGCTCGCCTTCGGGAGTGAAGCTGTTGCAGACGCGGCGTGTGGACATCTCGTCCACCGAGCTGCGCGCTCGGGTTGCTGACGGGCGCACCATTCGAGGTTTCGTGCCGGACGCCGTCGCGGACTACATCGCGGAGCACCGGCTCTATAAGTAAGAGGACTGCATGCTCAAGCGCGTACTGACGGCGATTCTCGGCACTCGCCACGACCGGGATCTGAAGCGGATCCAGCCCATCCTCGACGCGGTGCACGAGCACGAGGCGAGACTCGCTGGCGTGAGCGACGAGGCGGTGCGGGCCCAGACGGTAAAGTTCCGTGGCATCCTCCAGGAGCGGGCCGGAGCCCTGGAACAGGCGGCCGCCGAGCTGCGGGAAAGCAAGCGGGCAGCCTCGGACGCCGTGGAACGCGAACGGCTCGACAACGAGCTGTCTGGCGCGGACGGCGGCGGAGGCGTGGAGGGAGAGCTCCGGCGCACCATCGCCGAAGTGCTCGACGAGATCCTGCCGGAGGCCTTCGCCACGGTGCGCGAAGCGGCGCGTCGCCTCGTCGGGACCACGGTGAACGTGACCGGCCGCGACACCGAATGGAACATGGTGCCGTACGACGTGCAGCTGATGGGCGGCATCCAGCTGCACCTCGGCAAGATCGCCGAGATGGCGACCGGCGAAGGCAAGACACTCGTCGCCACGCTGCCGCTCTATCTCAATGCGCTCCCCGGCAAGGGCTCGCACCTGGTGACGGTCAACTCGTACCTCGCCCGACGCGATTCCCAGTGGATGGGGCATCTGTACCGTTGGCTCGGCCTCACGGTCGGGTGTCTCGACGACACCGAGGCGGGCACGCCGGAGCGTCGCGCGGCGTATCTCTCCGACATCACGTACGGCACGAACAACGAGTTCGGGTTCGACTACCTGCGCGACAACATGGTCGTCTCCATCGATCAGCGCGTGCAGCGGAGTCACGTGTTCGCGATGGTGGACGAAGTGGATTCCGTGCTCATCGACGAGGCGCGGACACCGCTGATCATCTCCGGACCGGTCGGCAACGAGGGCGACGTCCAGTACTTCGAGCACAACACGGCCGTCTCGCGGCTCGTCCGCAAGCAGATGGAGCTGGTGAACGTGCTCGTCGCCGATGGCGAGCGCCTGCTCGAGCAGAAGGACACGGCGGCCGCATCGACCAAGCTCTATCAGGCGCAGCTCGGGCACCCGAAGAACCGGCGCCTGCTCAAGCTCATGAACGAGCCAGGCAACAAGCAGCTCGTCCAGAAGATGGAGCTCGAGCACCTCGCCGACCGGAAGCTGCCCCCGGCCAAGCAGAGCTTCCGCGACATCGAGGAGGACCTCCTCTTCGTGCTCGACGAGAAGGGCCACTCGGTGCACCTCACCGACCGCGGCGTGGACTTCATGTCGCCGGCGGAGCATGAAGCGTTCATACTGCCCGACCTGAGCGAAGCGGTCCACCGGATCGATCACGACCACGAGATGAGCGCCGAGGCGAAGATCGCGGCGCGACGCCAGCTCGAGATCGACTACGCCAGCAAGAGCGAACGGCTGAATATCGTGCACCAGCTCCTGCGCGCGCACGCCCTCTACGAGAAGGACGTCAACTACGTCGTCCAGGACGGCGAGGTGCTGATCGTGGACGAGTTCACCGGGCGCACCATGCCCGGGCGTCGCTGGAGCGAGGGGTTGCACCAGGCGGTCGAGGCCAAGGAAGGGGTCCGCGTGAAGGGCGAGACGCAGACGATGGCCACGATCACGATCCAGAACTACTTCCGCATGTACGAGAAGCTGGCCGGCATGACCGGCACGGCCGAGACGGAAGAGACCGAGTTCTTCACGATCTACAAGCTCGAAGTCGCGGTCATCCCGACGAACCAGGAGGTCATTCGCGACGACCGGCACGACCTGGTGTTCAAGACGCGGCGCGAGAAGTACAACGCCATCGTCGAGGAGACGCGGCGCCTGCACGACCTGGGCTATCCGGTCCTCATCGGCACGACGAGCGTGGACGCGTCGGAGACGCTGTCCAAGCTGATGCAGCGCGGGGGCATGGTGCACAACGTCCTGAACGCGAAGTATCACCAGCGCGAGGCCGAGATCGTGGCGAACGCCGGCCAGCCCGGGGCGATCACGATCGCGACGAACATGGCGGGGCGCGGCACCGACATCAAGCTCGGTGAAGGCGTCACCGTCGCGAAGCCGTCGGTGGTCAAGGACCCGGACGGGAAGGACATCGATGTCGAGGAGATGGGCGGGCTGCACATCATCGGCTCCGAGCGTCACGAGTCGCGCCGCATCGACCGGCAGCTCCGCGGCCGAGCCGGCCGACAGGGCGATCCTGGTGCGAGCCAGTTCTTCCTGTCGCTCGAGGACGACCTGATGCGGTTGTTCGGCAGCGAGCGCATCGCGCGCCTGATGGACCGCATGGGTGCGCAGGAGGGCGAGGTGCTCACGCATCCGCTCATCACCCGGTCCATCGAGCAGGCGCAGAAGCGCTTCGAGCTGCAGAACTTCCAGAGCCGCAAGCGGCTGCTGGAGTACGATGACGTGATGAACCAGCAGCGCGAGGTGATCTACTCGCTGCGCGCCTTCGCGCTGGAGGGGGGCGAGGAGCTCAAGGGCGAAGCGCTCAAGATGGTGGAGAAGGCCGTGTCACGGCGTGTGGAGACCCTGCTCGCCGAGTTCGACTCGGCGGAGGAGTGGGACTTCGAGCTCCTGAACAAGGAGCTGTTGATGCACTACCTGCTCCAGGTGAAGGAGTTCGAGGAGGAAGCGTCGCGCCCCACCGAGCTGCTCGACGCGCAGGCGCGGGCCGTCGACGCGGGCCGCGCCGCATTCGCCGGCAAGGTCGACGCGCTCGATCTCGTGCGCGATAAGGAGGGTGGCTACGGCGACCGGCTGCTGCGGTACGTCATGCTCAACGTGCTGGACGAGAAGTGGAAGGACCATCTCTACGACCTGGATCAGCTCCGCAATTCGATCCACTACCGGTCGTATGGCCAGAAGGATCCGCTCCTGGAGTACAAGCAGGAGGCGTACACGATGTTCGTCGACCTGATGAACGACGTGGCGGAGACCTTCACCGACCGGTTCCTGAAGGTGCAGCTCGTGATCGAAGACGAGCGTCCGCCTGAGCCTCCGCCCGCACCGGCGCCCGTGTTACCGACGCGTCGCTACAACGCGCTCGGTGTGCTCGAGGAGATCTCGCCGACC
>JBBQDE010000111.1:0-7791 GCA_038319425.1 Gemmatimonadales bacterium | reverse complement strand
GAGCATCGCGCCGATGATGACGGCCGTGCTGCCGACGACGAGGCCGAGCGTTGCGATTCCGATCGAGACGACGAGCTGCAGCCAGTATGACGTCACCTCCCTCGCGTCTCGACGGAGCATCTCCCGGACGAGGGGCGCTCGTCCGTCCGCGCTATTTCCGAGAAGCCGGACGAGGCGGTCCTGTAGCGGGGCGAGAGGATGCGGCGCCGTGGGCTCCAAGGCCTGATGCTACCCGAATGCCACTCGGGCATGCCAGGGAAGCACCGTTCATCGCTGCGGCACCGTACGCTGGCCGTCAATCCACAAGCGAAAGCCGCGCCGGGCCACGAGCGCGCCCCCGTTCGCACCATCTAGGTTCTATATTTTGAGTTCCAACTATTTCCCCGTGCCGGGGAATGGCTCGCAAGTGTTCTTGGTTCCGAGCGAGCAAGACGCCGCAGGGCTCCGTGCGCGGAGGCTCCTCGCGAAATGGGACCGGAAGGGAGAGATGATGACCGACTCGTTGTCACGGCAGGACGACGCGCCCGGCGCCCTCAGCGTTGTGCTCCTCCCCATGCCGTCCGCGTTCGAAGCTCGAGTCCCTTACTACCGGGCCGCCGACGTCTGCTGGGCATCGTCGAGCTCGCAGGCGATCGACACGAGTGCGCGCGAGTTCCTTGCGTCGCGCGACGACGAGCAAGGTGTCCTAGCCGTGGGCCGCTTGCTCGACGAAGCCACTGCCACGTGCCCCGGCCTTCGCCGCTCGCGAGAATTGACCCGCCTCTGCTCGGCAGAATGGGCCCGGAGCTGATCTCGCGAGCGTGAGACGCCCCTGGCGGCCGGGTCGCGCGACGATGGGGCGTGATCCGCGCCCGCCCGTGTCGAGTCTGCCGTCGATGGTTTCGTCCGCACCCGCGGGCTGGCGATCGGCAGCGCGTATGTGGCGCGGAAGGTTGCCAGCGCGAGCGGCATCGGCGTGCGTGTACGCGGTGGCGGGACGCCAACGCGGACGACGAGCAGGCTGAACGAGTCCGCCGGCGGGTGACCCGCGGGGGCGCCGGGGAGGCGCCGACCGCACGACTTGGTTGGGGGGCGGTGCGAGACGCAGTGGGCGTGGAAGTCGCTGCAGTCATTGAGGAATCTGTCCGACATGCCGAGGAGTGGGCGCGAGACGCAGTGCGAGCGCATCCGCATGGGATCACTGAGAAATCCCGGGGACATGGGGGGTCGAGTCTGCGAGACGGCATCGGCCATCCGGCGCGGGCTCCGTAGGGTCGGCGCCGCGAATGGACCTGGAGCTGCACCAGCTGGATCGGCGCTACGAGGCGCTGCGGACGCGGAACGGGCGGCGAGAACGCCGGCTGCTGGCGTCGCTGTCCGAGGTCGGGCAGCAGACGCCGATCGTGGTGGTGCGCGACGGGGAGCGATGGGTCGTCGTCGACGGGTACAAGCGCGTGCGCGCCGTGCACCGGCTGGGTCACGACGTGGTGCGAGCGGCGGAGTGGATGCTGGGGGAACTCGACGCGGTGGTGCTCGAGCGAGTGATGCGGGGGAGCGACGGGGACAGCGCGATCGAGCAGGGCTGGTTGCTTCGCGAGCTCGTGCAGCGCTTCGGTCTAGGCCTCGACGAGCTCGGGCGGCGCTTCGATCGGAGCACGAGCTGGGTGAGCCGTCGGCTGGGGCTGGTGACGGATTTGCCCGCGAGCGTGCAGGAGGAGGTGCGGGCGGGTGCGATCGGCGCCCACGCGGCGATGAAGTATCTGGTGCCGTTGGCGCGCGCCAACGCAGCGGACTGCGAGGCGCTGGGCCGAGCGGCTGGGAAGCTGCGCCCGACGAGTCGGCAAGTGGCCGAGCTGTACGGGGCGTACATGGGCGGCAACGCCGCGGTGCGGGAGCGCGTGGTGCAGCAACCGGCGCTGGCACTCAAGGCGCGCGCGGAGCTGGGCCGATCCGGTGGTGAGCTGAGTGCAGCAGAGCAGCTCTTTCACGATCTGCGCGTCGTCCTGTCCGCCGCCCGGCGTGCGCTGAGACGGCTCACCGACGGTGCGCTCGATGGTGCGAGCTGGTCGGAGAGAGCGCGTGCACGCGAGCAGAGCCACGAGGCGCACTTCGAGCTCGAACGCCTGGTGAAGCGATGTGATCGAGAAACGCCGGAGCCCGAAACGGAGGAGATTCATGCTGGATCAGACGACACGAACGGCCATCTTGCGCCTGCGTGAGGAAGGCCACGGGACGCGGGCGATCGCCGTCGCGCTCGACATCTCACGCGGCAGCGTCAAGCGCGTGCTTCGTGGCGGCACGGCAGAGGTCCCCCGCATCGAGCGCCCCGAACGCGGCGAGGCTCACCGAGCGCAGATCCTGGAGCTGTACGCGACGACGAAGGGCAATCTCGTGCGGGTCCACGAGGACCTCGCGGCGAGCGGGGTCCATCTGTCGTACCCGGCGCTGACGGCATTCTGCCGACGGAGCGGCATTGGCTACGAGCCCCCGCCCCCGGCTGGGCACTACGACTTCGCACCGGGCAGCGAGATGCAGCACGACACGTCGCCGCACGAAACCGTGGTGGCGGGGCGCGCGGTCGCGGTGCAAACGGCCGGGCTGGTGCTCGGCAATTCGCGAATGCGCTTCCATCAGCACTACCCGCGCTTCACCCGTTTCGAGTGCAAGGTGTTTCTGACGGACGCGCTCGTGTACTTCGGTGGCGCTTGCCGGCGCTGCACGATCGACAACACGCACGTGGTGGTGCTGGTCGGTACGGGGCGGGACATGGTGCCCGCGCCGGAGATGGCGGCCTTCGCGGAGCGTTTCGGCTTCGCGTTTGGTGCGCACGCGGTGGGGGACGCGAACCGCTCGGCGCACGTCGAGCGGTCCTTCAGCCACATCGAGGGAAACTTCCTTGCCGGGCGCACCTTCGCCGACTGGGAAGCCCTGAACGCCGAGGCGCGAGCGTGGTGCGATCGTGACAACGCCCGTGTCCGTCGGCATTTGCACGCGAGCCCCCGCGAGCTCTTCGCCACCGAGCGACTGCATCTCCGGCCCCTGCCGCTGCACGTGCCGGAGGTCTATCGGATCCACCAGCGCATCGTGGACACCGAGGGCTACGTCAACGTGTGGCGAAATCGGTATTCCGTCCCGTGGCGGATGATCGGACGCACCGTCGAGGTCCGCGAGACGCTCCGGACGGTCGAGATCTTCGAGGGGCCACGGCTCATCGCGACGCATCGGCGAGGCATCGATGGCGGCGACGAGCGGATGACGGATCCGAGCCATCGGCCCCCTCGCGGGCAGGGACCGGGCCCCTTCGCGCAGCGCGTGCTCGACGTCGAGCAGCGACGGGTGATCGATCGCGTCCCCGAGGCGGAGGCCTACGTGGCGCTGCTGCGCCTCCGCGGGCACGGCAGTCCGCGCGATCTTCGCTGGCTCGTCCGCATCGTGAGCGAGTACCCGACCGACGCGGTCCAGCCCGCGCTCGCCGAGGCGCTCCGGTACGGCATGGCCGATCTCGATCGACTCGAGCGCATGGTCCTGCGCCGCGTGGGCAGGGCCTTCTTCGTGCTGCCTCGCCATGACGACGACCCCGATGAGCCGGAGAACGACGAATGACCGATGAGATTCAGCAGCTACTGAAGGTGCTGCACCTGCGCAAGATATCCGAGATCTTCGACGACGAGCTCGCGCTCGCGGAGAAGGACGACCGGTCGTACCAGGAGCTGGTCGTGCGGCTCTTGCGGGCGCAGTGGCATGCGCAGCAAGAGAACGCGCTCGCGTGGCGCATCGAGCGGGCGCGGCTGCCAGAGCAGTGGACGCTGGAGACCTTCCCCTTCAAGAAGCAACCCGGCGTCTCGCAGAAACAGATGCGCGGCTTCGCGGAGCTCGACTTCGTGGCGAAGGCGGAGAACCTCGTTTTTGTCGGACCCACGGGGGTCGGCAAGACGGGACTTGCGTCGGCGCTCCTGCTGAAGGCCCTGCAGAACGGCCACCGCGGGTTCTTCGTGCGCGCGCAAGATCTCTTCGACGAGATGTACGCCTCGCTCGCCGATCGCTCGAGCCGCAAGCTCATCGATCGCCTGGCCCGCGTCGATTTACTCGTGGTGGACGAGATGGGCTACCTGAACCTCAAGCCCGAGCAGACAAACATCTTCTTCAAGCTCATGGAGGAGCGCTACCGGCGCCGCTCCACGATCATCACCACCAACCTGGAGTACGACGAGTGGCACAACTTCCTCGGCAACAAGGCCCTCGTCGATGCCCTGCTCTCCCGCCTGCGCCACCAGTGTCACACGGTACGCATCGAGGGCCCGTCGCTGCGCGACCCCCAGGGGTGAACATCCGCGAGCCCGCCATCGCCGCCGCCTTCACGCCGCCCGTTGTGCAGCTCGGCGTCGCACCCGAGCTCGCCGCCCTCGCGCTCCTCGAAGCCGCGCTCGAGATCGCCAGCGCCGCCCTCGTCGTCGCGCAGCCCGAGCTCATCCACCCCGATGACCTCCTGCCCTCGACAGAAGCCGCAGAGGTCGCGTCCAGGCTCGTCGCGCAGGCGCTCGCCCTCCGCGGCACCATCAACCACTATCGCTTCGCCCTGGTGCTCGACCCGGGCCTCGACGGACCGATCCCCTTCTGAACACGGGGGTCCGTCCCGAGTCGCACCCCGGTGGCGCCGGGCCGCTTTGCACCTCGCTCACATCCGAGCCAGATCCGCGATCCAAGCGTGGACCTCTCTTCGCGAGCAGCGGCGGGTCATTCTTGGCGAGCGCTGAAGTTCGAAAACCGCGTACTGCCCTTCGTTTTCCCCGAATAGTGCATCCACGGTCGACCTGCGAGTGCGGCCCGCCCACGCCGTAGTCCCCGTACGACGCATGGTCCATGACGGCGGCGATGCTGTCGCTCGAACCGCAACCGAACAGGATTCCCACCAAACACAGGCCCCCTACCCCGCGTCCCACTGCACGGATCATGATCCCACCATCATCGCCCCCTCGCCCCCGGCCCTTCAATGCCAATCGCTTGTCGCGATCCAGGCGCGCCTGCGCGTCCGCTGGAGGCGCCCGCCTACACGGTCGTCTGCGCGAATTCGACGCACGGCAACGCCGCCGCGCCACGTCTGGGGGCGACACGCGGTTTACACGACTCGATACGACCATCAAGGTGGTCGATTCCAGCGCTGTAGCGCGGGGCGCAATTCGTCGTTTTTCCACGCAAACATCGCTGGATCATTGCGCCCGGATCAATAGAAGATGTGTGGCAAATCACAGACCTTGGAGACTCGGCGTTCCGCCCAGTCAAGTCTCGCGATCGCGTACTCCGTTGAACGAAGTGAGGGATGCGCTGGCCGGTCAACACCGAAGCTGCCTCGGGCGTAGACGCCCCCAAGGTCCGTACCGACGAGATCGATCGGGACAAAATGAGCGGCCCCCTCCGCGCGAGGATCCCAGGACTCGAAGCGGCCAGACGACAAATCCATCCGGACAAGCGTCTCGAACGAACCACCGACCGCAGCGCCCTTCTTCCGATATCGAAACCGCACGAAATATAGCGCCGCGCCGGCGCCAATCACTGGCGTTCGAGCGCCGATGACTTCACCGGCGTCATCTTGATGCCTGCCTTCGCTGGTGAGGCCAAGAATGTCTTCGTAGTGGGGCGCTGCCTCAGGTTTCGTGAAGAGCCATGGGATGCGCCCTCCTAGGCGGCCAACCGAGAACGCCAGCACGAGCGTCGGGCGTTCGGGGACGAAAAGCATACGGATATCGTGGAGTGCTTCGCCGGGAAGACCAAGTTCCACCTGCCGACGCAGAGGGTCATCTGTGAGCATGGTCACGGGTCGTACATCCCAAACTGAAGAGTACACTGGTAAAGCGTCATGCCGGGTTTAACTGCTCGCTCCCCCTCTCGTCGGCGTACACCTTCACCAGCGCGCTGGCGTCGATACAGAATCAGCGCCGGTCGTCGATGACTGCGTCGGAAATCAGGCCTGCTCGGAGAGACTTCACGCGGCGGTGAGCGCCGACGGAACCGACCCCGCGCCGAACCACGCCCTGCTCCGCCAGACGATTCAGGCGTTCCTGATCCGATGTACGAACCACGGGAACGATGCGCGCGAGCTCTCTCACCCCAACCACGGCAGCGAGCGGATTCATGTAGTCACAGTATTGGCTGGTTCGTGACCACGTCAACCGGCGGCCTCCGCGGCGCAGTCAGCCGAGCAGCGTCTTCAGGTCGAGCACCATGCGGCACGGGAAGTCGTCGCTCAGGCGCTGCAGCCCGAAGCGGGCGTAGAAGGTCACCGCACGCTCATCGATGGCGTCCGTGACGAGAAGGCGGAAGGCTAGCGGTCCAGCTCGCGCGAGCTGAAGGGTCAGCCCGAGGGCTTCCTCGAAGAGGTATGCGCCGAGACCTTGCCCCTGAACCCTCGAGTCGACCGCGAGCCGCGCGATGAGCACCGCCGGGATCGGAAACCGAGGAAGCCCATCGAGCTCGGGGAGCCGAGCGACCGACGATCGTTCGACGCTCGCCGCGGCAAGACTGAAATACCCCGCCATCCGGGTGCTTCCGCTGGTTCGGTCCACGGCCACGTACGTTCGAGCCAGGAGGTCCTTCTGACGGTGGGCGCGCGCCAGGACCTCGACGCGAAAAGCGTCCCTCATGCAGCAGGTCTTTTCCAGCGGATCTTCGGCGCACGTCGCCGAGGCGCGGCGAGATTTGCCAGCGCACGACGGAGACCCGGCGGCGCCACGAATCCGCGATCGAGCACCCTCGCCAGGCGGTTCACTTCGAGATCAGTCAGCTCGATACGCTCGCCGATGCGCCGCGCTCCGCCGCTCCGCAGGCGCTCCAGTGCCGGGTGAACGAGAGGCTCCGACTCGGTGCCTCGCTGCGCCACGATGTCCCGACCCCGCTCTGCTTGGCGCACCACCCACGTGGCGAGCGCCGTCACCTCGCGAAGCAGGGCAGCCTTCTGCGGCAAGCGGTGAGCACGTTTTCGGTCGTACGGGGCCCACACCGGTGCGAAGAAGGGCGTGCGCTCGGTCGGAGAACGAGTAGGCTCGAACGCGGTGAAGGCGGCGACAGGCATTGGGGTGGTGGTCGTCATTTTGGGGTTCGATGCCGGTTCGCCCGCGCGGGCAGAAGAACCGCGTGCGCGTGTGAGCTTGCGCTGGAACGCGCCCGACGAATGTCCTGACGATGCAGGCGTCACGCACGCCGTCGAAGACTTCTTGGGCCAGCCACTCACCGAAGCGCGAGATCAGGAGCTGTCGATCAGCGTGCAAGTGTCTGGCGGCGCCGGAGGCTTCGCGGCCAAGGTCCGCTTCAAGGGGGCTGCAGGCGTCGAGGAGCGATATCTCGAGCATCCCGAATGCCAGAAGTTGATGGAGGGCGTGGCCTTGTTGGCGGCCCTGGCCATCGATCCCGAGCGCGTGAAGGCGCGACAACGACCGCGGCGGAGCGACGAGGCCACTGCTTCCCTCGCGACCAAGGCTGCCAGCGAACCGCCTGTGACCCCGCCGACGGCCAGCCCGCCGAGTGCTTCGGCGCCACGTGAAATCGGGCGCCCCGCCGACGCGCCGCGACCCGCAGTGTTGCTGCCTCCCCAGGAGGGAGATCCCTTCCAGTTCCAGTTCGAAGTGTTCGGCCTGGCTACGAGCGGCATCCTGCCGGGAGTTGGGCCGGGGCTCGGCGTGGCGCTCGATCTCCAGCGCGGACGCTTCGAGCTCGGTCTGGTCGGGACCTATCTTCTCCCGCGCACGGATCCAGTTCCGGACTCCCAGCGTGCGGACATCGAACTTTCGCTCTGGACCGTTGCGGTCCGTGCCTGCGGTC
>JBBQDE010000110.1:0-7795 GCA_038319425.1 Gemmatimonadales bacterium | reverse complement strand
GCTGCTCAAGCCGGTGCCGGCGCGAGAGTTACTTGCAATGGCGCGGCAATGGCTGGGGGAGACGCCCATCGGCTGACAGGACATGAAAGGGAGTCCTCAGCCCTACCGTGGGGCGCTGTGCCGTCAGGCGAATCCGAGCTGGCGCAGCATCGCCGGCTGATCCCACTGCTCCCACCGTTCCACCACTCGACCGTCGACGACGCGATCGAAGAACAGGCCGCCGATGCGCACCCGCTTGCCCGTGGGCGGCGCGGCGCCCAATGGGCCGGTGTGGGTGCCGATGGCCACCCAGCGCATCGCAACCTTTTCGCCCACGATGATCTGGTCTTCAATCGTGAAATGGAGGTCGGGGAAGGCGATCAGAAAGCCGGCGAGCATCTGCTTGAAGCCGCCGAGATCGATGTCGGCGGCGGGGGCGCCGGTGATGTGGATGATGCACTCGGGCGCGAACGCCTGGTCCGCGGCTGTCACGTCACCGCGATTCAACCCATCGAGCCACTTGCGCTCGTATTCGACGACCTCGAACAGCTCCGCCATCTGCTGTGTCGGCATGCGCGCACCTCGCCACATCGGGTGAAGTTCGGAACGGCTGTGGGCGGGCGAAGATGAGTTTCGCCTGGCCCGCAGTCAAGACGCGACCTCCGCTGGTGGCTATACGGGTCGTCCGTCCGAGTGGTCGTCGTCAATCCACCAGGGGCTGCGCCTCAGACGCACACACCATCCATCAGAGTCGGCTGCGAAGCCCAGCCGGAGTGATGGCCTGCAGGTATGTCGCCATCACCGTGAAGTAGTCGAGCATCATCAGCACGCCGACGATCACCAGCAGCGCGCCGCTCACCAGCGACACGCGCGCGAGGTGGGGCCGCAGCCGCGTCATCGTCTCGAGGAAGCGCTCGACGGCGACCGCGGCGACGAGAAAGGGCAGCGCCAGCCCCAGCGAGTATGCGAGCAGCAGGGGCAGCCCGCGCGACAGGTCCGCTGTCGCCGCCGTGTAGGTGAGGATCGCACCGAGAATCGGGCCGAGGCACGGTGTCCACCCTGCGCCGAAGGCGACGCCGACGAGGACGGTGCCGAGGTAGCCGACGGGCTTGTTGGCGAGGTGAACGCGGCGCTCGCGGTCGAACGCGGCGACGCGCACGACGCCGAGCAGGTACAGGCCGATCAGCACGACGAGCGCGCCGCCGACGCGCGTGATCCAGACGCGATACGCGATCAGCACCCGGCCCAGCACCGTGGCGGAGGCGCCAAGCGCGACGAAGATGAGCGTGAAGCCTAGGACGAACAGCAGCGCGTGGACGAGCGCCGCGCGGCGCGAGCTACCCAGGTCGTCGAATCCCACCCCGGTCACGAAGGTGAGATAGCTGGGAATGAGGGGCAGGACGCACGGTGAGACGAAGCTCAGCAGCCCCGCGCCGAAGGCGAGGGCGAGTCCGAGCGAGGCGGGATCGGCCACGATGCGGACGTCGGCGCGCTAGGCGCCGGCCGGCTGCGGCAGCGCGGCGCGGAACTCGTCGCCAGAGAGGCGGATCGTCTCGTCGGATTCGCCGGAGCGACGCGACACGCCGCGCACGACGGCGTTCACGGTGAGCAGCGGCGCATCGGCCTCCTCGGTGACTGTCATCTCCCACTTCCCGCGGTCGAGCCCCTTCAGCGTGAGCCGGTAGCGCGCGGTGTAGACGGTGTAGCGTGCCGGCAGCGTCTTCACAAACGGAGAGATGCCGGGCTCGGACTCGGCGAGCGCGTCGTCGTCCGGCGTCTCCATCGCTGCCGGTTCGACAGGCTCCACGTGCTCGACCGCCACAACGGCGACGCCGCTCTCGGCGCCGCCCTGTCGGATGGCGCCGAAGAGATGCAGCTCCTTCACGCGATCGACCGGCAGCTGCGCCGCGATGCCGCCGAGGAATCGGGCGCGCACGTCGTCGGTCATCTCGCCACCGCGACGGCCGGCGCAGCGGCGGACGAGGGACCGCGCTGGTCGAGCTCGCGCTCGAGATAGAGCCGCAGGATGTGCATGAAGTCCTGCGCGTTGGTCACGACGCCGAATGCCTGATGCGTGCCGCGGTCCCTCAACTTGCTGACGACGAACTCGGCGGAGTCCACACAGATGGTCGCGAGCTCGCGCACGCTGCCGTCCTCGTCGCAGATGAAGGCGGGCAGCATGTTGCCGGTGGCGATGGCGTGCAGCGCGGTGGCGATGAGGATGGCCATCGTCGCCTTGATGGCGTGCGCGCGCATCGCGTCCTGCGCGGCGATCGCGTCGGTGATCACGTCGGGCAGCGGGCCGTCGTCGCGGATGGAGCCGGTGAGGACGAAGGGAATCTTTTTCGTCACCAGGGCGTGCATGATGCCGTCGGTGATGGTTCCGTCGGCCACGGCGTTTGCGATCGAACCGGAGCTGCGCACCCGATTGATCGCACGCATGTGCGCCCCGTGTCCGCCCTGGAGGTTCTCGCCCTGCCCCGTCATGCCGAGCGTCGTGCCGAAGATGCTGGCCTCGATGTCGTGCACAGCCACGGCGTTGCCGGCGAGCATCGCGCCGACGAAGCCGTTCTGGATGAACCACACCATGTCGTTGCGTGCGCGCGAGTGCACGAGCGCCGGCCCGCACACCCACACCGGATAACCGCCCCGGTCGCGCTCCTCGAGCAGGAGGTTCGCCAGCAGCGAGTAGTCCACCGGCTTTTCGCGCGAGACCTCGCTCGCCATGAACTTGAACTCCGTGCCTGCCAGCGCTTCTCCGGTAAAGGCGGTGGCGTGCACGTAGATGCCCTCCCGCCCGTCCTCGGCGAGACCCACCGCGACGCGATCCCCCTTCTTCACGCGACGCCCTTCGCGCGTCCACAGCATGCCGTCGCGCTCGAGCACGAGCACGGAATCCATGCGCGGCTCGCGCGGCATGCGCCACTGCCCGCCCACGCGAACGTAGGTGGGAAGGTTCGTGGACGAGAAGAAGCCGTCGGGCAGGACCCCGTCCGCCGGCGCCGGGACGAACCGGGCGTCAGGCGCGTCGACGAGCACGGGCTTGGCGAAGTCGGGCGGGTAGAAAGTCACGATGTAAAGATCGTTGGCACGGCAGGAGGGGACAAGGATTGGCGGGCTTCCAGATCGGGAAGGCCCGACCGCGTGGCTACAGCAGTGCCACCGGATCCCGATCAACGGTCATTCGCATCCCGAACTGCGCCGGAATCTCGAACCGCTCCACGAGGTACTGCGCCATCCGGCCGAGGTCCTGCGGACGCTCGGCCTTGATCAGCACGTGCCAGCGCCAGCGCTGCTTCACGCGTTCCACGGGGCACGGGGCGGGGCCGATGATGGTGACGCCGGGCGCCGGGTGCGCGGCGAGGAGCTTGTGCAGCCACGCCGCCGCGCGCGTCGCCAGACGGGCCGTCGCGTCCTCCTGGGTGCCGCTCAGCACCACGTTGGCGATCCGCACGTTGGGCGGATACGCCGGATGCTTCCGACCCGCGAGCTCCTGCTGCACGAACGTGTGGTAGTCATGCGTCACGGCGCAGCGCACGGCGTGGTGCGACGGCGATCGCGTCTGGATCAGCACCTCGCCGCCCTTCGGGCCTCGCCCCGCGCGGCCAGCGACCTGGCTGAGCAGCTGGAAGCACCGCTCCGACGCGCGGAAGTCGGGCAGGTTGATGCCGACGTCGGCGTCGATCACGCCGACGAGGGTCACATTGGGGAAGTCGAGCCCCTTCGCGATCATCTGGGTGCCGAGCAGGATGTCCACCTCGCCGGCGCCGACGCGGTCGAGGATCTCGGTGTGCGCCCACTTGCCGCTCGTGGTGTCCACATCCATGCGCGCGATCCGGGCGGTGGGATATCGCTCGGTGAGGAGGCGCTCCACCTGCTGGGTGCCGAGCCCGCGCTGCCGGAGACGCATCCCCGCGCAGCGGCTGCAGGTGAGGTGCAGCGCCTCCGAGTGCCGGCAGTAGTGACAGACGAGTCGCTCGGGCGTGCGATGATACGTGAGGCTGATGCTGCAGTTGGGGCAGACGGCCACGTCGCCGCAGGTGCCGCACTGGATGAACGACGAGTAGCCGCGGCGGTTGAGCAGCAGGATGCTCTGCTCTCCCTTGCCCAGACGGTCCTGCAGCGCCGCTTCCAACGCCGGCCCGATGGCGTATGAAAATGCGGCGTCGCCCGTGGCGTTGTCGCTCGGCGGGCGCTTCGGCTGCTCGGCGCGCAGGTCCACGATCTCCACCTTGGGCAGCGATGCGCCGCCCGCGCGCTCGGGCAGCGTGAGCAGCTCGTACTTCCCGCTCGCCGCGTTGGTCCAGCTCTCCAGACTCGGCGTCGCACTCCCGAGCACGACGACGGCGCCCTCGGCACGCGCACGCACGATCGCCACCTCGCGCGCGTGATAGCGGGGCGCTTCCCCCTGCTTGTAGCTCGACTCGTGCTCCTCGTCCACGATGATGGCGCCCAGATCCTTCATCGGTGCGAAGACCGCGGAGCGGGCGCCGACGGCGATGCGCTTCTCGCCGCGGCGGAGCGCGAGCCAGGCATCGTAGCGCTCGCCGTCGGAGAGCGCGCTGTGGATGACGGCGATGCGATCGCCGAACACGGCGCGGAACCGGTCCACCGTCTGCGGTGTGAGGGCGATCTCGGGCACGAGGACGAGGGCCGACTTCCCCTGCTCGAGCACCACCTGCTTGAGGAAGTCCAGATAGACGAGCGTCTTGCCGCTGCCCGTGACACCGTGCAGCAGCGCGACGTGACCGGGGGGTGCCACGGCCAGCCGCTCGAGCGCGTGCGACTGCGCGGCGCTGGGCACGTGCGTGTCGGCGGCTCGCCGCGCCCGCGTGAGGAAGGGGTCGCGCTCGACCGTCTCGAATGTCATCTCGATCAGGCCGCGCGCGACGAGTCCCTTCAGCACCGACGCCGAGAAGGCGAGCCGCTCGGCGAGATGCTCCACCGAAGCCCGGCCACCGATCGCCTCGAGCAGCTCGTAGACGGCGCGCTGCTGCGGGGCGCGCGCGAACGTCTCGTCGCGATGGAGCAGTGACGGCAGCTCGCGGCTGATCTGCGCCACGCGCCGCGTCTTGCGCGCCGGCACCGGGATCGACACGCCGGTGAGCGCGGCGGGCAGCGCGCTGCGCAGCGCCACACCGAGCGGCACGATGTAGTACTCGGCGATCCAGCGGGAGAGCGCGAGCATCGGTGCATCCAGCACCGGCGCGTCGTCGGGCGCCTCGAGCGCGTCCTTCACCTTCATGTCGGCGCGAGGCTCGCTCGCGCCGATCACGATGCCGATCTCCTTCCGGTTCCGGAACGGCACGACGACGCGCGACCCCGGCGTCACGCTACCGGTGAGGCCGTCGGGGACGCGGTAGGTGAAGGTGCGGAAGAGGGGGAGGGGGAGGGCGACATCTATGAGCACGCCTTGAACTTACTGCCTCACCAGGAACCGCGACGGCGTATGAACGACGGGACGCTGGTTGTACACGGTACGCCGTAAACGGCTTCCGCGTTCAACGGCGTTCGACGCCCAGCCCTGCTCCCGACGGCAGCACGACCTTCCCTTCGTCGATCGTCGCCCCGACGTACGGATCGTTGGATACCAGCGCTGCTCCGTCCAGATCCACGCAGTCGAGCAGGGGTGCGAACTGTGCCGCGGCGGTGATGCCGAGCGAGCTCTCGATCATGCAGCCGGCCATCACCAGCATGCCGTGCGCGCGAGCCGTGGCGATCATGCGCAGCGCTTCGCGCAGGCCGCCACACTTCGCGAGCTTGATGTTGATCCCGTCCACCACGCCGGCGAGCTTCGGGATGTCCGCGCTCACCAGGCAGCTCTCGTCCGCGACGATCGGCAGCGCCGACCGCTCGCGCACGAAGCGCAGGCCCTCGAGGTCGTCGGGCGGAAGGGGCTGCTCCACGAACTCCACGCCCAGCTCCTGGAGCAGCGGGATGATGCGCAGCGTGGACTTGGGCGTCCACGCGGCATTCGCGTCGACGCGCAGCACCTTCTTCGGCGCCGCCTCGCGCACCACACGCACGATTCGCTCATCCCAGCTGGTGCCGAGCTTGATCTTGAGCACCGGATACTGCGCCGCGTCGTTCACGCGCTCGCGCAGCGTCTTCTCGTCGGGCGCGATGCCGATCGTGAAGCTCGTGAGCGGGGACGCCGCGGGGTCGAGCCCCCAGAGCTTGTACAACGGAACACCCAGCCGCTTGCCCATCAGGTCGTGAAGCGCGGCGCTGACGGCGGCGCGGGCCGAGCCGTTGAACCGGATGGCGCGCGCGAGCGCGTGCTCGGACGCCTCGAGCGACCAGCCGTCGCTCCCCTCGAGCGCCAGCGCGAGCATCGGCAGCACGTCCACCACCGTGTCGGCCGTCTCGCCGTAGTACTTGCTCGGCGCCGCCTCACCCCATCCCGTCGCGCCGTCAGGCGCCGTGAGCGTCACGCGCACGACGCGATACTCGCTGGACCCTCCGCGCGCGATGATGAATGGATTCTTCGTGCGCAGGGTGACGGTCTCGTGCTCGAGCTTCATACCTTGGGTGGGGAGGCGTGCTTGCGGGCGATGGCCGCGGCGCGATGCGCCGGAGTGCCGTTCTCGCTGCGCGCGAGATAGGAAAGCAGCGCGTCGGCGAGGGCGATGCCGCGCGGATAACGGTCGTCGGGGGCCTTCTCGAGACACTGCATCACGACGTCGGCGAGCGCCTGCGGCACGCGCGAGTCCACCTCGCCCAGCGGCACCGGCTTCTCGTGCACGTGCTTGTAGCCGACGGAGAACGCATCGGCGCCGTCGAACGGCGGGAAGCCCACGAGCGCCTCGTACATCACGACGCCGAGCGCGTAGATGTCGCTGCGCCCGTCGACGAGCTTCCCCATCGCCTGCTCGGGGCTCATGTAGTGCGGCGTGCCCATCGCGCGGCCGGTCGCCGTGAGCCGCCCGTGGAAGCGCGCCGTGGCGATGCCGAAATCGGTGATGAACGCGTTGCCCCCTTCGTCGAACAGGATGTTGTCCGGCTTCACGTCGCGATGCACCACCCCGCGGTCGTGCGCGTGGTCGAGCGCGACCGCCACCTGTGCGGCGGCCGATGCGGTGGCTTGCGGCGACACGTTGCGTTCCCGCTGCACGCGGTCGGCCAGCGAGCCGCCGCTCAGATAGGGCATGACGATGTACACCGTCTCGCCGGAGTGCCCGAAGTCGAGCACGGGGCAGATGAACGGGTGCACGAGCCGCGACGCCGCCTCGGCTTCGCGTCGGAAGCGCTCGGCCATCTCCGCGTCGCGCGCGAGGTGCGAGTGCAGCACCTTCACCACCACTTCGCGACCCAGCGGCATCTGCTCGGCGCGGAACACGGTGGCCATGCCACCGCCGCCAAGCCGGCGCATGATCCGGTAGCGGTTGCCGGTCGCCCGGCGAAGCGCGGTGATCTCGTCGTCGGGCTTCTCGAGCGGCGCGCCGGAGACTTCAGGCAATCCCGAGCCGCACCGGCTGCAGGTAGCGGCGAGGGCCCGATTCCACGTGCCGCAGTCAGGACAGAACATCTAGGCGCCGAGCTGCATCTGGACGAAGTCGTACGGCGGCCACGGGCCGGTGAGCTCGAAGCGCAGGTTCGGCGTGCGCTTCCCCTGCTCCGCCACCTCGCTCGAGAATTCCTTCCAGAGCTCCTGCTCCACGAGGAACGCGGCGCTGAGCACGATGCCGGTGATCTTCTCCACGCGCAGCGGCACCGTGGCCACCGCCGCGCGGCGCACCACGCGCAGGCTTTCCGCCGCCACGGCCGCCAGGTCCGAGCCGTTCTCGCGGTCCTCGGCGGCGCCGGGCCGCCAGAC
>JBBQDE010000109.1:0-7798 GCA_038319425.1 Gemmatimonadales bacterium | reverse complement strand
TGGCGCGCGAGATCGTGCGGCCCGACCTCCCCGTCACGCGGCGCTATCAGGAGCTGCTCGCCAACAAGGACATCGACTGCATCGTCGCGGCGGTGCCCGACCACTGGCACCGGCAGATCGTCGTGGACGCGGTCAGCGCCGGCAAGGACATCTACTGCGAGAAGCCGATGTCGCACAGCGCAGCCGACGGCGTGGCGATGGTGGACGCCGCGAAGAAGAGCGGGCGCATCGTGCAGATCGGCTCGCAGCGCGTCAGCTCCGCCATCTGTGCCAAGGCGAAGGAGATGATCGCCGCCGGGATGCTCGGCGACCTGATGCTCGTGGAAGGTTGGAACGGCCGCAACGATCCAACCGGCGCCTGGCAGTATCCGCCACCATTCGACCTGTCGCCGAGCAATCTGGACTGGGACACCTGGCAGGGCGACGTGAGGCCCAGGCGTGCGTTCGACCCCGTGCTCTTCGCACGCTGGCGCTGCTGGAAGGAGTACGGCACGGGCGTCGCCGGCGACCTGCTGGTACACCTGATCAGCGGCATGATGTTCATGCTGGGGATCAACGAGCCGCCGGCGCAGGCGTCGTCCGTCGGCGGGATCCGCCACTGGAAGGACGGCCGCAACATGCCCGACGTGCACGCCGCCCTGTATTACTATGGCGACCTGCCGGTGTACATGCGCCTCAACCTCGGCACCGCGATGCCCGAGACGTATCGGTTCCAGGGGTCGAAGGGTCTGCTCGAGGTGACCGGCGGCGGGCTGACGTTCACGCCGCAGGCCGGCACCGACTCGTACCCGAGCTACTACACCGGCAGCTTCCCGCGCGCGATGCGCGAGGAATATCTCCGGAAGTGGCACGCCGAGAACGACGCGCGCGTCGCCAGGGAAGGGCTGTCCGAGATCATCACCTATCGCCACGGCGACTTCGACGACCTGACCCCGCACCTGTCGGTGTTCTTCGACGCGGTGCGTACGCGGAAGCCGGTCGTGGAGGATGCGGTGTTCGGACACCATGCCGCGCTGGCCTGCCACATGGCGAACGAGTCGTATTTCAGGAAGGCGGCGGTGCGGTGGGACGAGGGAACGAAGCGTATCGTGTAGCTCGACTGCGGTCGACTGGTGTGCCGGTCTCTCGGCAACGAGACTGGCGCACCGAAGCTGGTGAGGGTGGAACCTTCCGCGCCGCTCGCGAGTTGCCGCCGGTCTTCCATGTGGCGGGTGTAAGCGATGCCGGAAGTGACGTCTGACCCATCGGTCCGGGACGAGAGGCTGGAGCACGAGCGGCAATCGAACAGCCATCTGGCGCTCGACAAGCTCCAGCGCGACACGTTCGGCTATTTCCTCGCGGAGACCAATCGCGCCAATGGGATGGTGCCCGACAACACCAGACAGGGCGCGCACGCGAGCATCGCGCCCATCGGATTCGCGCTGGCGGCCTACACGATCGGCGTCGAGCGGGGATTCATCAGCCGCGGCGACGCCGTGGAGCGGACGCTGACGACGCTGCGGTTCTTCCGCGAGAGCGAGCAGAGCGACGCGCCTGACGCGACCGGCTACAGGGGCTTCTACTACCACTTTCTCCATATGGACACCGGGCGGCGCGCCTGGGAGTGCGAGCTGTCGACGATCGATTCGACCTTTCTGCTCGCCGGTGCGCTGGCCGCCGGCACGTACTTCGACGGCGACGCCGAGGAGGAGCGCGAGATCCGTGACATCGCGGCGGAGTTGTACGAGCGTGCCGACTGGGACTGGGCGCTCGACGGCGGAGATACCGTGTCCATGGGCTGGAAGCCCGAGCACGGCTTCCTGCCCTACCGCTGGCAAGGGTACAACGAGGGATTGATCCTCTACGTGCTCGCCCTCGGCTCGCCGACGCATCCGATCCCGGCCCGCAGCTACAGGGCGCAGACGAGCACTTATCGCTGGAAGAAGATCTACGGGTATGAGCACCTCTATGCCGGCCCGCTCTTCATCCATCAACTCTCGCACATGTGGCTCGACTTCCGCGGAATTCAGGACGAGTACATGCGCGGCAAGGGGATCGACTACTTCGAGAACAGCCGCCGCGCCACCTACGTGCAGCGGCAGTACGCGATCCACAATCCTCGGAAGTACCAGGGGTACGAGGAGAATTGCTGGGGGATCACGGCCAGCGACGGTCCCGGTCCCGCGTCGCTGCCCATCGACGGGGTCCGGCGGCGCTTCTTCGACTACAGGGCGCGCGGTGTTCCCTTCGGCACTGACGATGGCACGATCGCGCCATGGGCGGCTATCGCGTCGCTGCCGTTCGCGCCGGAGATCGTCCTCCCGGCCATCCAGCACTTCAACGAACAATATCCCGCGATGATCAGCGAATACGGATTCAAGTGCAGCTTCAATCCGACGTTTGCTGCGGCGCGGCCGGGGGAGCGAGGGTGGATATCGAAGGGATACTATGGGCTCGACCAGGGACCGATCGTGATGATGATCGAAAACCATCGCTCGGGATTTTTCTGGGAGTTGATGAAGAGATGTCCCGCAATCACCGACGGCCTGCGCAGGGCAGGATTCGCGGGTGGATGGCTGTCGCCTTCCCGTCACCAGAACCCGAATGATGAACCGGAACCAGTATGAAATCGTCGTCGTCGGCGCAGGGCAGGGCGGGGGACCGCTGGCCGGTGCGGCCGCGCGCGGCGGACGGCGGACGGCGCTGATCGAGCGCGTCCATGTCGGCGGCACCTGCGTCAACGAAGGGTGCAGTCCGACCAAGACGATGGTCGCCAGCGCGCGAGTCGCGCACCTCGTGCGCCGCGCCGCGGACTACGGCGTACACGCGACCGCGCCGCGGATCGACCTCGCGCGGGTGCACGAGCGAAAGCAGCAGATCGTCGACAGCTTTCGCGATGGCAGTGAGCGCTCGCTCATCCAGGCGGGTGTGGACGTGATCCGCGGTCGGGCGCGTTTCGTCGGGCCGCGCACGCTCGATGTCGACGTCGGTGACGGCGCGAGACGCACCATCACAGCCGACACGATCGTCATCAACACGGGGCTTCGCGCGGCGATCCCCTCAATCCCCGGCCTCGACACCGCTCGGTATCTCACCTCGACGTCGATCATGGAGCTCGTCGATGTTCCCGCCCACCTCGTCGTGCTCGGCGGCGGTTACATCGGGCTCGAGTTCGCGCAGATGTTCCGTCGCTTCGGGAGTCGCGTGACCGTTCTGCAACGTGGCGCGCAGCTGCTCGACCACGAAGACACCGACGTCGCGGACGCAGTGGCGACGATCCTGCGCGACGAGGGCATCGAGGTGCTGCTCGGTACGACCGTGACCGCGGTCGAGCAGCGTGCCGCCGAGACGCTGGTGCGGTACTCGACGACGAGCGTCGAGGGCGCGACGCCAGGCACGGTGTCCGGTACGCACCTGCTGGTCGCGAGCGGGCGCCGGCCGAACACCGACGATCTCGGGCTCGACGCGGCGGGGATCGTGGTCGACGACCGGGGTTACATCCGCGTCGACGATCGGCTCGCGACCAACGTGCCCGGAGTCTTCGTGATCGGTGACGCGAAGGGCGGACCCGCGTTCACGCACATCTCCTACGACGACTTCCGCATCCTGCGGGCGAATCTGCTCGAGGGAGGCTCGTGGACGACGGGTGGGCGGCAGGTGCCCTACACCGTCTTCATCGACCCAGAGCTCGGCCGCATCGGAATGACCGAGAAGGAGGCGCGAACGGCCGGCCTGACCGTTCGCGTCGGCACGCTGCCGATGAGCAGCGTTGCGCGGGCGCTGGAGACCGACGAGACGCGCGGCTTCATGAAGGCAATCGTCGACGCCGGTACGCAGCGGATCCTCGGCGCCGCCGTGCTCGGGATCGCCGGCGGCGAGATCGCCACGATCGTGCAGGTGGCGATGCTCGGCGGACTCCCGTACACGGCGCTGCGCGATGGGATCTTCTCCCATCCCACGGTCGCCGAGGCGCTGAACAACCTGTTCACCGCGATGGACCGCGCAGTTTAGGCAGTACCGGACGCGATTCGAGGTGCCCGCGACGGCGCCGCGGGCGGTGGCGGGTGTCACACGGCCTCCAGGTACGCGACCCAGAAGTGGCCGCGAGGGTCGGTCCACCGCTCGACGACGCTGAAGCCGGCGGCGCCTGCCAGCTCGGTGAGCCGTGACGCGTCGTACTTGTATGACGACTCCGTCCAGATCGTCTCCCCCTCGTGGAAGTGAACGTCGACGCCGCCGACGTGCACCACGTGCGAGAGCAGGCTCACCAGATGCATCTCGACTCGCCCGGCCTCGACGTTGTAGAAGGCGCGATGCGCGAACCGATCGAGCCGGAAATCCGCGCCGATCTCGCGATTGAGGCGAGCAAGCATGTTCAGGTTGAACGCTGCGGTGACGCCCTGGCTGTCGTCGTACGCGGCGTTCAGCACGGCGGGACTCTTCACGCGATCGACGCCGAGGACGAGCCCGCCCCCTTCGCCGATCGTGTGACGGATGCGATGTAGAAACGCGGCGGCCTCGATGGGATGGAAGTTGCCGATCGTCGATCCGGGGAAGAACGCGACGCGCCGGGCACCGAAAGGAAGGGGCGGCAGCGCGAGAGGCCTCGTGTAGTCGGCGCGAACAGGCCGGACGACGAGTCGCGGGTACTCGAGCGCGATCGACGCGGCGACCCGAGCGAGCTGCTCTCCGGAGATGTCGATCGGGACATATGCCGCCGGCCGCTCCATCGCATCGAGAAGGATTCGCACCTTCACGCCGGCACCGCTCCCGTACTCGACCAGCGCGCACCCCGGGCCGGCGAGCGCGGCGATCGTTCCCGCGCGTGCGGTGAGGATCTCGAGCTCGGCGCGCGTGAGGTAATACTCCGGAAGCGTCGTGATGCGCTCGAAGAGCGCAGCGCCGGTGGCGTCGTAGAACAGCTTCGCCGGCAGCGTCTTCGGAATGCCGAGCAGCCCGCTCCGTACTTCGTCGCGGAGTGCATCGAGGATGCCCGGGGCCGTGCGCGGCGCCGCGCTGGAGTGTTCGGTCAACGCGCGCATCCCTGATCCTCCGCACCGCTTGCGAGCCGGATTCCGGTGAATTGCCACCGCGCGTCCGAGGGGAAAAAGTTGCGGTAGGTGAGCCGCGCGTGGGAGCGCGGCGTGGCGCACGACGCACCGCGGAGCACCCACTGATCGGCCATCCACTTGCCGTTGTACTCGCCGATCGCCCCCGGCTCCGGGCGGTAGTTCGGGTAGGCGACGTAGGCGCTCTGTGTCCACTGCCACGCGTCCCCGTAGAGCTGCTCGAACGATCGGCCGTCAAGACCGGCGGCGGGGCCCGGATGGAAACGCTCTTCTTCAACGAATCGACCATCCACGGGGCTCGACGCCGCAGCCACCTCCCACTCGAATTCCGTCGGAAGCCGGTGGCCGCTCCAGCGGGCGAAGGCGTCTGCTTCGTAGTAGCTCAGGTGACAGACGGGGTCGTCGAGGGCACTACCCGTGAGCGAGCGCGTGCCGCCGAGGGTGAACTCGGTCCACTGCCCGTCGGTACGCTCCCAGTACAGGGGCGCATCCCACGCGCGGTCCTGAGCCGCCGCGAGCCCCGCGGACAGCCAGAGCTCGGGACGCCGATACCCGCCATCCTCGATGAAGTGGAGATACTCGCGATTCGTGACGAGCCGCGACGCCAGCCGGAACGGCTCGAGGAAGACGCGATGCCGAGGCGCTTCGTTGTCGAAGGCAAATCCATGTCCGCTGTGGCCGATCTCGTGAATCCCCTCGGCTACGGTACACCACCGCATCGCCGTGTCGGCGCGACGCTCGGGGGCGCGCTCGCGGTAGACAGGGCGCAGGGGATTCGTCCACAGCACGTGCTTGATGTCGGTGAGGAGCAGTTCCTGGTGCTGTTGCTCGTGATTGAGCCCGAGTTCCACGAGTGCCGCCGCCGGGTGTGCGGCATCCTCGCCGATGTGCTCGATCAGCCGTCGCATCGCCACGTCCACATGCGCGCGGTAGGCGAACACCCCCTTCACCGTAGGCCGGGTGACGAGCCCACGTTTCGCGCGGCAATGGCGCTCGCCGGCCTGGAGGTAGTACGAGTTGAAGAGGAAGGCATAGCGCGGGTCCGGCGAGCGATACGACGGGTCGTGCTCACGAAGGACGAAGGTCTCGAAGAACCAGCTCGTGTGCGCGAGGTGCCACTTGGTGGGGCTCACGTCGGGCATGGAACTGACGACGAAGT
This sequence comes from Gemmatimonadales bacterium, assembly GCA_038319425.1. Taxonomy (GTDB): domain Bacteria; phylum Gemmatimonadota; class Gemmatimonadetes; order Gemmatimonadales; family Gemmatimonadaceae; genus AG11. Next base: position 1,591 of record JBBQDE010000109.1, on the reverse strand, counting down.
CCTCCGTCTCGAGCGGCTCGCAGAGTCGTTCCGTCTGCTCGCGAACGGCATTGTAGCGCTCGGCGATTGTCCGCTGCCGCAGTGCGTGCATTGGTACACGCGCTCGTCGAGCGGGAATCACCTCCGCGGAAACTTCGTCGATTGTTCCCATGTTGCCTCTCTGCGTGGAGAGCACCCGTTCCGCCGCGTCTTGCGGGCGCGCGAGTACCCCGAGGGCAAGTCGTACGGAGGCAAGTCAGTTCCCGCAGGCGAGACCTCGCCCCGTGGACCACAAGCGTGGCGCCACGGCCCAACTCGGGGCGTGGCTCGGCTCACTACATTTGGACGACGAGGTAGCGTAAGCGGCCGGAATCGGGCGCGGCCGGTGGGCGCGTCGAAAATTTGCCCCAGGTCGCGTCCCGAGTAGCGCCCCAAGTCGCCCCATTTTCGAGGGATCTCCATTGGCTCCACAGTTCATCTACGTCATGAAGTCGCTGCGAAAGGTCGTTCCCCCTTCGCGGGTCATTCTCGACGACATCTGGCTCTCGTTCTATCCCGGCGCAAAGATCGGCGTCCTCGGCGCCAACGGCGCGGGCAAGTCGTCGCTGCTGCGCATCATGGCCGGCGTCGACCAGGATTTTCAGGGCGAAGCGTGGGCGGCGAAGGGGACGAGGATCGGCTACCTGCCGCAGGAGCCGCAGCTCGACCCGAGCAAGAACGTACGCGAGAACGTCGAGGAAGCCGTCGCCGACCAGCGGAAGCTGCTAAACCGCTTCAACGAGATCAGCGCGGAGTTCGCCGAGCCCGACGCCGACTTCGACAAGCTGATGGCGGAGCAGGCGCGCGTGCAGGAGCGCATCGACACCCAGGATCTCTGGAACCTCGACAACAAGATCGAGGTCGCGATGGACGCGCTGCGTCTTCCGCCGGATGACGCGAATGTGACCACGCTGTCGGGCGGCGAGAAGCGCCGCGTCGCGCTGTGCCGGATCCTGCTCGAGCAGCCGGACATGCTGCTGCTCGACGAGCCCACCAATCATCTCGACGCCGAGTCGGTCGAGTGGCTGGAGCGGTTCCTCGCCGACTTCCCGGGCACCGTCGTCGCCATCACCCACGATCGCTACTTCCTGGACAACGTGGCGAAGTGGATCCTCGAACTCGATCGCGGCAAGGGGATGCCGTACGAGGGGAATTACACGAGCTGGCTCGATCAGAAGCGCGAGCGGCTGAAGCAGGAGGAGAAGACCGAGAGCGCTCGCCAGCGCGCGCTCGCGCGCGAGCTCGAGTGGGTGCGGATGGCACCGCGCGCTCGGCAGGCGAAGTCAAAGTCGCGCATCCAGAAGTTCGAGGAGCTTAAGGCCGAAGACACCGGCGACAAGGTGCTGGCGCAGGAGATCACGATCCCGCCGCCGCCGCGGCTCGGCAACGACGTCGTGATCGCGAAGGGGGTGAAGAAGGCGTTCGGCGAGAAGGTGCTGTTCGACGATCTCACGTTCAGCCTGCCGCGCGGCGGCATCGTCGGCGTGATCGGTCCGAACGGGGCGGGGAAGACGACGCTCTTCCGGATGATCGTCGGCGAGGACACCCCGGACGGCGGTCAGTTGAAGGTCGG
>JBBQDE010000108.1:0-7812 GCA_038319425.1 Gemmatimonadales bacterium | reverse complement strand
TCCGAGAAGAACGCCTCTTCGGCGGTCACGAGGTTGCGGAGGTCCGACTTCATCGCGGCCGTGTAGGCCTTGGTCTTCGTGTTGGCGAACTTCGGGATCGCGATCGCGGCCAGAATGCCGATGATCACGACGACGATCAGGAGCTCGATGAGCGTAAAGCCCTTGCGCGAGGTGCTCTTCATTGGATTAGTCCGTGCTGGAGATGTGCTGCCGCAAGGCGGGAACATCGGCGGCCGCTATGTTGGCGGGCAAGACCCGCGGGAAGGAACTGCGTGGTGCTGCGCTCCCCTCTAATGCAGCGATGATGCCACGCGTCGACACATCGCACATGGATCTGTAAATCCTTACGGAGCAGCAGCTTAGTCAAGCAAGCGAGCTCCACAGTGAGGAGTCTCACGCTTTTCTCGTGTCGCAGCCTGCGACGTTCGCCGGGGAATGCCCGGCGTATGATAAACGTCCGGTTCCTGGGCACACTCGGTCAGAACAAGGAAGTCCTCGCGTGGCCATTCGTGTGACGACACACAATAGTACTTTAGTTCTAAGCAATACGGCATCTGTAGCGCGGCCCGACCATCGGGTCGATCAGTGCCGCCGCGTCCACCACCGCTCGCTCAGCCGAGAGAGGCACCCATGACGACCGCAACCGAGACCACGATCAGCACCTGGAACATCGACGCGTCGCACTCCGCCATCGAGTTCGCCGCGAAGCACATCATGATCACCACGGTGAAGGGCCGCCTGGCCGACGCGCGCGGCACCGTCACGATCGATGAGGCGAATCCCGCTAACTCGTCCGCGACCGTGGAGTTCGACGCCAAGAGCGTAGACACGCGCTCCGACCAGCGCGATGAGCACCTCCGCTCGGCGGACTTTCTCGATGTGGAACACTTCCCGACGATCCGCTTCGCGAGCCGCCGCATCACAAGTGCGAGCGCGCAGCCAGGCGCGGAGTTCACGGTCGTCGGCGACCTCACGATCCGCGGCGTGACGAAGGAAGTCACGCTCGCCGCCACCTACGAGGGGCGTGGCCGCGATCCGTGGGGCGGTGAGCGCGTGAGCTTCAGCGCCGACGCGAAGATCGACCGCCGCGAGTTCGGCCTCGTGTGGAACGCCGCGCTCGAGACGGGCGGGGTGCTCGTCAGCAACGACATCAGGATTCATCTCGAGGTCCAGGCCGTTCGCACCGCGTAACCGCCGGGGCACCAAACGGAAAAGGCCGGCACCGCGATCTGCGGTGCCGGCCTTTCTCGTTCAGTTCGACTCAGGTCTTGAAGTTGGGGTTGTTCTGCGTCTCCACGTTCGGCAGCGGCACGCAGGTAACGGGGCCGTAGACCTGCCATGCTCGGGACGAATCTACGAGGCGACGGGTTGGGCGTACGACTGCGGCGCTACCGCCTCGCGTAGGCGAGGGTGTGTCCCTCCGACGTGATGCTGAGGCCATCTGCCACCACGGTCGCCGTCCCGGTGGAGTTGTCGCCGGAGAAGCGGAACGTCACCGTGGAGCCGCTCACGGTGTAGGTGCCAAGGTCGGCGAGCGCCTGGGTGGACGTCACGCCGCTCTCGGTGACGCGGAACGTCGTGTTCTGGGTGAAGCTGCCGTTCGACGTCAGGATGAGCTCATCGCTCACGACGTCGACCTGCGGATCACCGGCGAGGATGGTGGCGGGAAGCTGCTTGCCGTCGAACGATGTCAACGCGTACGAGCCGGCGACGGCTTGTCGCGGGTCGGTGATGGAATCGGATCCGCAGCCCGTGCCGAGGAGCGGCGCGAGCGCAACGATGGCGAGTGCAAGGAGTCGGCGCATGGGAAGTGTCCCGAGGCGAGGGGCAGAAGAATGGGATGTCCGGTCCGGCGACAGCACCGGACCGGACGCGGGGACGATCACGCCGCCGGCTTCACGCCGGACGCGACCCAGCCGGAGAGCGCGTCGAACGCGCCGACCATCTGGTCGGTGGTGAAGGCGCAGTGGCCGTACGCATTCGCCGTGCGCTGGAACAGGAGCGACGCCCGCCCCGCGTCGGCGGCCATCCCGGCGAATACCGGCTCGTGCAGGCGGAAGGGAACCAGCGGATCGTTCACGTTGTGCAACGTCACGGTCGGAACCGTGAGTGCGCCGGTCGGCTGGTAGTACTTGTCGAGATAGCGCTCGGCATCGGGGGTCGAGGTGAACCGGCCGACGCCCCGATTGATCCAGGCGAGCGCGTCGTCGGTGAGCAGCCCGGGCGCGGCGGCAGTGTAGGCCGTGTTGTGGTTGTCGAACATCGAGTGGCCGCCAGTGCGGCCGAGGAAATCGTCGATCCCGTAGATGTCGTAGCTCAGGGTCTTGATGAGCGAGCCGACGACTTCGTTCCCGTTACTGCCGGCGAGCGGCGTTTGCGCCAGCCGGGCGATGATGCCGAGCCCCGTCGGGTCCGCGGAGACGGCGCCGACGACGGGCCCGATCACGTTGGCGTAGAGATTCATGCCGGCGGGCACGTGCAGCACGTCGCCCGGCAGCACGCCGGGATAGAGGAAGTCGAACAGCACGCGCACGTTGGCGACGTACTCGAGCTCCGTCCTCGTGCCGGCGAGCGGCGCGCACATGGCAAGGACGCCGTCGTACTTGCCCGTGTACTTCTCCGCCATCTCCTGGACGATGAGCCCACCGAGCGACGTTCCCATCAGATAGCTGCGGCGCGCCTTGCCGAACTTCGAGGTGAAGAGGCCGTTCAACTGGTGCGTCCGCTGTGCGCCGTCCTTGAGCGCCCAGCCGTTTTCCGAGAAGCTCGAATAGGCAACGGCGAATCCGCGCTGGCCGAGCGCGTCGCGAACGTCGGGAAAGCCATCGCCGGTGGGCAGCTCGATCGCGGCGGTGTCGAGCTTGATGCCATGCGCATAGACCACGACGTCGCCATTCCACGCGGCAGGCATGTAGAACGCGTACTGGGCGCCCGGTCCGGTCTCGCCGGTCACGGTGCTCGACCAGATGGCCGACGCGGTGTGAGACGCGCCATCCGGCGCGAAGGAAGCGGTCGCGGTGAGGGGCTGCTCTACGCAGGCGGACAGGACGAGTGCGGCGGCGAGCGAGAGCGGCAGGGAGCGGCGCATGGTGTCTCCGAGTCGAGAACCGAGGGGTGGGCGACCCGCGAAGGGCGGGGCGTCGCCTGCCGGATTCGATGCCCGGCAGCGCGACCCGAGTTTGCCGAGCGCCGGATCGGGTCGCCGTCGTGCGTTCGACGTAGGCGCGGCGCGACTTCGACGTAGAAGTGCCGCAGGGATGGCCGAGGGCGGCGTGTGACAGGAACTCCTACGTCGTATCGGGCGCGCTCCTACGTCGCGTGACGGAGGCCCCTCCCTTCAATCGGACGCAGGTTGCTTCCGTCAACTCTCGGGAGCGGCCGGTGAAGTCTTCGGTGATCGCGATTGGTGGATGCTCAGCAACGCTGGCCCTGGGCGGCGATGCGCCGCGCGGGTGCTGGATGACGCGACTGGAGCGCCGGCAGTGCGCCTCGCTCGATACGGTCGAGCGGCGCGCCGACTTTCGCGCCAGCCGGCTGGCGGCGAAGCGCGCCGCACTGCGCGTGCTTCACGACGATCGAGCGCCGGCCGCCCTGCCGCACGGAGCAGACGCGCTTCGTCGCATCGCGGTGCTGCGGTGCGAGGGAGGCTCACCCGCCGTCGTCGTTCAGGGCGATGCGGGTCAATGGCTCCCGTTCGCCGGCCCCCTCTCGCTCGCGCATCGCGACGGACGCGGCGTCGCCGCCGCGGGCAGCCCCGGCGCGCGCATCGGCGTCGATCTCGAGCGAGCCGGCAGCGTCTCGCCGTGCCACCGGCACTTCTTCGCCAGCGACGAGGAGCTGGCGCACGGACCGGACGACGTCACGTCGCTCTGGGTGCTGAAGGAAGCGGCGTGGAAGGCGCTGAAGCTCGACGTATCGCGGCCGCTGCGATGCCTCGAGCTGGAGTTCGACGCCGGGCGGGAGCTTCGCGCGGTGCACGTTGGGAACCGGCGCTCCGGCGCGAACGCGACCGTTCTGCATCCCGGGCTCGGCTACGTTGCCGCGCTGGTGCTCGTGGAGGTCGCATGACCACGCCCGGGATCCGTGGCATCGCGTACGCCCTGCCGGCCGTGTCGCGCAGCGTGCGCGAGCTCGCGCTGGCCGGCGCACTGGAGAGCGATGCCGAGCTGTTGGAAGGATTCGGCTTCGCGCGCGTTCACGTCGCCTGCGCCGAAACCCCATACCAGCTGGCCCAGGCGTCCGCGTCGCAGCTGCTGACCGAGCAGGGCGTCGACCCCGCGAGCATCGGGCTGCTGGTCTACGGTGGAACACCCAGCGCCATGGCGTTCAGCCCGGCGCACGATGCCGAAGCCGGCGCGCGGTCCCTGTGCACGGCCGATCGGTTCCGATACCCGGCCACGCGACTCCAGTACGAGCTGGGACTCGAAGGCGCATCGGTGCTCGCCCTGGACCAGCTCGCGTGCACCACGCTGTTCGGCGCCGTGCGTGTGGCGCGGGCGCTCATGGCGAGCGAGCGCATCGACCGCGCGCTCTGCGTGGCGAGCGAATTCTACCCGCTCAACGCCGGCCGCGAGGCGATCTACAACTGCACGTCCGACGCGGCGTGCGCGCTGCTGCTGGAGGCACGCGGCACGCGCAATCGTATCGCCGGCGCAGCCACGATCACGAAAGGCTACTACTGGGACGCCGCCGCGATGCGCGAAGAGGTGGTGGCGTCGTACTTCCCGACCGCCGTGCACGCGATCCGGCGCACGCTCGCCAGCGCCGGTTGGAGCGCCGACGACGTGACCTGGGTGATCCCGCACAACGTGAGCACGCGCAGCTGGGAGATCCTCCTGCGCCTCGCATGCCTGCCCAACGCCCGCCTCTGGACGCGCAACGTGGCCGAGCATGGGCACACCCTGGCGGGTGACAACTTCATCAACCTGCGCGATGCGATCGCCGAGGGCGCGGTGCGCGAGGGCGATCGCGCGCTGCTCTTCTCGTACGGCTACGGCGCGCACTGGACGGGCCTGGCCCTGGAGATCTGATGACACCACACACTGCACACCTGCACGAGCACGCGGATGGAGTCGTTCTCGTCACCGGCGCCACGGGCCTGCTCGGATCGCTCGTCGTTCGCCGGTGGGCGACGGGCCGGCACGCGCCGCGCATCGCCGTGCTCGTCCGCGACGTGGCGCGCTGGACGGCGACGGCGAGCCGGCTCGGCATCGGGTCCGCCGCCGTCATGCCGCTCGAGGGTGACCTCATGGTCGCGGGGCTCGGCCTGTCGGCCGCAACCCGCTGGTGGCTGGCGCACCACGCCACCGCCGTCGTGCATCTCGCGGCCGACACGACCTTCTCACGTCCGCTCGACGAAGCGCGCGCGGTGAACGTCGACGGAACGCAGCGATTGCTCGACGTCGTCGGCGATTGCCCGCGCGTCTCGCGTGTGGCGCTGGTGAGCACGGCGTTCGTCGCCGGCCGACGGACCGGCCGAATCGGCGCATCGCCGGTGACGGCGGCCGACGCCGTGGCTGGCTGGGTGAATGCCTATGAGCAGTCGAAGACGGAAGCCGAGTGGCTGGTGCGCACCCGGCACCCCGGCGCGGTGGTGCTGCGGTCCAGCACCGTGGCCTGTGACGATCTCACGGGCGTCGTCACGCAGCGCAATGCCGTGCACCGCGCATTGCGACTGCTGCACGACGGCCTGGCGCCGATGATCCCTGGCGTCGCGTCAACGGCGATCGACCTCGTGCCGGCCGACTACGTGGCCGATGCGATCGCTCGTCTGGCGCTGCGCGGCGGGATCGACGGCGAGACGCTGCATCTCTGCGCTGGCGACGGCGCGATGCCGCTGGACGAGATGCTCGAAGCGAGCCATGCGTGCTGGATTCGCGACACCGCCTGGCGGCGGCGCGGCGTCATCATGCCGACGCTCGGCGACCTCGAGACGTGGCATCTGTTCGCGCGTTCGGTGGAGGAGACCGGACACGCGCGCCTGCGCAGCGTCACCCGTGCACTCGCGCACTTCCTGCCGCAGCTCGCACTGCCGAAGCAGTTCGACACCACCCGCACCGAGGCGCTGCTTGGCGAGCGCGCACCGGTTGTGCGCGACTACTGGACTCATATGGTGGAGCACCTCCGCGCCACGGAGTGGCGCGGCGTGGCCGGCCTCGCGGAGCTGGCGGCATGAGCGCGCCCGCCGGCATCACGGCCGATCAAGCGGCCGCGCTGGAGACGGAGCTCGTCGCGTGGCTGAACGCCCGGTTCGCGCCAAGCGGTCCAGCGATCCGCGCCGATACCCCGCTGTTCACAGGTGGGCTGCTCAACTCCATCCGCATCCTCGACCTGATCGCGTGGACAGAGCGGGCGATCGGTCGCGAGATCGCCGACGCGCAGATCCGGATGGACAACTTCGCCTCCGCGTCCCGCATCGCGGCGTTGTTCGCCGGGGAGGACGCTCGTGCGTAGCGCCGACGAGGTCGTGCGCGCCCTGCGCGCGAGCGGGGAGCTCTGGGAGCCGGCGGCCGGCCTCGTCGCACTGCGCGGTGACGTCCTCTCGCTCCGGCACTCGCTCGAGCGGGTGATCGCCGCGGCCGCGGCCTCGGCGTGTGCCGAACCGTGCGAGGAATGGGCAACGGCGCCCGCGCTCGCGCTCGCGACCCTCGCGCGAGCGAGCTACTTCGCGTCCTTCCCGCAGTGGCTCACGCTGGCGGCGCATCTGCGCGAGGACGTCGCGTCGCTGCGTCGTGTGGCGGAAAGCGCTGATCCAGTGTCCGCGGCGCGCGATGCCTGCGCGCCGGCCGACGCCGCGCTGCCACCGGCCGTGTGCTACCACGTGTACGCCGCACTCGCGGGCCGCGTGCTCGACCGCGCCGCGCTGGTGACGGCACAGAATACCTGCTGGCGTCATGAAGGCGACCGCCTGCGGCCGCTCGCGCGCGGATGGGCGTTCACGATGCGCGAGTCCGTGGCGGTGGGCGAGGCGCATGTCGTCACCGCCTTTCGCGCCCGCGGCGAGCGGCACGGGCTGGCACTCGCCTCGTCGCTCGGACTCGACGCGCGGCTCGAGGAGGCGACGGATCCGTTCTTCGCGCCGACGGGGCGGGGACGACAGCTCCTCCAGCGGCTCAAGGGGTTGAAGCGCGAGCTGCTGCTCCCGGTGGGCGATGAGGCGATCGCCGCCGCGTCGTTCAACCATCACGAGCGGTTCTTCGGCGAATCGTTCGGCATCCGGCTCGGATCGGGCGAGCCCGCGCAGAGCGCCTGCGCCGCCTACGGCATCGAGCGCTGGCTGCTGGCCTATCTCGCCCAGCACGGCGTCACGGCTCGCGGCTGGCCGTCGCTTCCCACCGAGATCACCACGGAGGTGTGCACATGAGCAATCCGGCACTCGCCGCACGAACGTCCGACGCGCGGCCGCCATACGCATACGTCAGACTCGCGTCGGCCGCGGATCGCGGCGCGTGGTCGGTCGAGCGCGACGTCCGATGGGGCGAGGTCGACGCTCCTCGCGCCCACCGGCGCCCCGAGCTGTTGGCCCAGCTTCGCACCGCGGCGATCATCGAGAGCTACCACCCCGTCCATCTCGCCTGGATGCTCGGCGACGCCTGGGACGACGTGGACGCCGGCGTCGCCGTCTCGCTCGAGCTGTACGAAGGCTTCAAGCACTTCCATGCGCTGCGAACCTACCTCGACGCGGTCGCCTACGAACCGGCCATCACGAACGCCGAGATCGTCGCCGTCCGAGCGAGGGCGCGACGCACCGGCCCGGCTGGCACGCTCGTCGAGCGGCTCGTGGAGTTCATGCTGTCCGAGCATCTCGCGTCG
>JBBQDE010000107.1:0-7877 GCA_038319425.1 Gemmatimonadales bacterium | reverse complement strand
ATCCGCAACCAGATCTTCGTCGTGCCGGGTGACGTGTTCCGGCGCGAGGCGCTCATCCGCAGCTACCAGAGCATCGGCAACCTCGGCTTCTTCGAGACACCGCTGCCGGCGCCCGACACGAAGACGGCGAACGACAACGGCGACGTGGACGTGATCTTCCGCGTGAAGGAAAAGCGGACCGGCAACGTCAACTTCGGCGCGTCGGTCGGGCAGGGCGCGGGCGTGGGCGGCTTCATCGGCTTCGATCAGCCCAACCTCTTCGGCCTCTGCAAGCGCGGCGCGCTCAACTGGCAGTTCGGGCAGTACGTCAACGACTTCAGCCTCAGCTACACCGATCCGTTCATCCGCGAGTCCCAGATCTCCGGAACGGTCACGGCGTACCACTCGCAGACGCGCTACTACGTGAGCAACGTCGGCCGGCAGACTCGCGTCGGCGGCCAGTTGCAGGTCGGGTTTCCCGTGATGGGCTCCCGCTCCTCACGGCTCTTCCTCTCGTACGGCGCTGAGCGCGTGAACTACGGCGGAGCCGAGAACACCCTGGCGAGCACGATCAACTGCGACATCGTCACCTGCTCGCGTTCCACGCTGGGCGCCAACTTCGACCATGACACGCGCGCCGGTCTACCGTTTCCCACCGACGGCGGCAACCAGACGCTGTCGGCGCAGGTGAACGGCTTTTTCGGCGGTGCGAAGTACACGCGGTACACCGGCGAGATGAAGCACTACGCGCCGCTGGCGCAGTTCGGCGGCGGCGCCCCGGGCAGTGAGCCAATCGTCCTGGCGCTCGGGCTCAAGGCGCGTGCGGGCGCGGTGTTCGGCGACGTCGGCGGCTTCTACGTGTCGCAGAAGTTCTCGCTGGGCGGCGTGCAGTACGGCGAGCCGCTGCGCGGCTACGACGAGTTCTCCATCACCCCGAACGGCTACGTCTCGAGCACGTCGCAGACGACGGCGTCGATCAACTCGTTCGGCAGCGCCTTCTTCACCAACACGGTGGAGCTGGGACTGCGCTTCAACCAGCAGTTCTACCTGGATGCGTTCTACGACGCGGGCAACATCTGGGCGCGTCCGCAGGACTTCAATCCGACGCGCCTGTTCCGTGGCGCCGGCGTCGGTGCCGCGGTCGTGACTCCGTTGGGACCTCTCGGCCTCGACTGGGGGTACGGCTTCGATCGCGTGGAGAACGGCGTCAAGGCGCCCAAATGGCAATTGCATTTCAAGCTCGGTCAGCTCTTCTAACCTGGAGTGTTCATGCGTGTGACCCTTCGTGCGGGCTTTGCCGCGCTCGTGCTCGTCGCCCTCTCCGCCGGCTCCGCCGCGGCGCAATCGGGGCAGAAGTTCGCCTACATCCGTTCGTCCGTCCTGCTCGACCAGGCCCCGGGCCGCGTCGAGGCCGAGGCGCAGTTCGACAAGGAGACCGGCGCCTACCGTGAGCAGATCAAGCGGATGAGCGATTCGCTGTCCGCGACGGTGGCCGACTTCGAGAAGTCGCAGGCGTCGATGACGGCGGCGGCCCGCGATACGCGCGGCAAGTCGATCCAGGCGAGAGAGGCCGAGTACCAGCGCCGCACGCGCGAGCTCGAGCAGAAGGCCCAGACGCGTCAGGGTGAGCTCGTGCAGCCCATTCTCGACCGGGTGAAGCAGGCGATCGAAGACCTGCGCCTCGAGGGCGGCTATTCGTTCGTGTTCAACGCGGATCAGGGCTCGTCGATCGTGGCGATGGACAAGAACCTGGACATCACGGACCGCGTGCTCGCCAAGCTGCGAAGCACGACGGCGACGACCGCGCCGCGCCCGGCGACGGGTGCGCCGACAGCCGCACCGTCGGGAGTCACCCGCCCGCAGACGCCTCCGCTCGACTGACGCGTGACGGACCGGTCGCCATCCCGGCGGTCCATCGGCGGTGAGGGCCTTCCGGCTCTCACCGCTTCGGCCATAGCGGCGATGGTGAAGGGGACGTTGCGAGGCGACCCGGACATCATCGTCACCGGCGTGGCGCCGCTCGATCGGGCCGGTCCGCAGCACGTGACGTTTCTCGCCAATGCGAAGTACTCGGCGCTGTTCGCCACGTGCGGCGCGGGGGTGGCCCTCGTGTCGCCCGAGCTCGCGGACTGCGCCGGCCGAACGGCAGCGCGTGTCGTGGTGGACAAGCCACACGAGGCGATGCTCGCCCTGCTCGCATCGCTCTATGCCGAGCCGGCGGCCGTTCCGGGGGTGCACCCGACTGCCGTCATCGGGCGCGGGGCGAAGCTCGGCGACGCCGTCGCGATCGGGCCGTACGTCGTCATCGGCGACGGCGCACAGGTCGGGGACCGGACGCAACTCGACTCGCACGTCGTGATCGGTGCCGGTGTGTCGGTTGGACCGGAATGCCACCTGTATCCCGGCGTGACGCTCTACCCGGGCACCTCGCTGGCCGAACGCGTGCGCGTGCACGCCGGCGTCCGACTTGGCTCGGATGGCTTCGGCTATGTCTTTCGAGGCGGCGCGCATGAGAAGATTCCGCACGTGGGGCGCTGCATCGTGGAGTCGGACGTCGAGATCGGGGCGAACACGACGATCGATCGCGGCAGCATCGATGACACGGTGATCAGCGCGGGGACGAAGATCGACAATCTCGTCCACATCGCGCACAACGTGCGCGTGGGGCGGCTCTGCCTGATCATGGCGCAGGTGGGCATCGCCGGCTCGGTCCGCGTGGAGGACGGGGCGATTCTCGCCGGGCAGGCGGGGATCGCCGGGCACCAGACGATCGGCGCACGGGCCCGGGTGGCGGCGCAGGCCGGCGTGTTCGGCAACGTGCCGGCGGGCGAGACGTGGTCGGGGTATCCGGCGCGTCCGCATCGTGAGGCGCTGCGAGCCCAGGCCGCGCTGTTCAAGCTCATCCCGCTGCTGCGCGGTCTGGAACGGCTGTTGGGCGAGCGGGGCGCGCGGGACAAGGGAACCGACTGATGCGACGGACCATTGCGGACGCGGCCCGGGTGAGCGGCGTGGGGCTGCACCTTGGCGTGGCCTGCACCCTCCTGTTCCAGCCGGCGCGCTCGGGCAGCGGCGTGGTCTTCCGGCGGCGCGACCTGGCCGACGCGGCGCCCATTCCGGCTCGGGCCGAGCACGCCGTGCTGACCGAGCGCCGCACGCAGCTTGGCGACGAGCCCAATGCCGTCCACACCGTGGAGCATGTGCTCGCGGCGGTGCACGCGCTGGAGATCGACGATCTGGTGATCTCGATGGATGGGCCCGAGCCGCCGATCATGGATGGCAGTGCGGGCCCCTTCTTCGAGGCGTTACAGGGGGCAGGGCTGCGGGACCAGCCGGGCTGCGTGCAGGTGGGGCGGCTCAGCGCTCCCGTGCGCCTGGTGGACGGAGACTCGGTGTACGAGGCCGTGCCGGCCGACCAGCTGGAGCTGGACGTTACGATCGACTTCCCGCACGCCCTGATCGGTCGGCAGCGATTTTCTTCCGGGGTGACGGCCGACCGCTTCGGCCGAGAGCTCGCCTGGGCCCGAACGTTCGGCTTCATGAAGGAGGTGGAGCCGCTGCGCGCCCGCGGGTTGATCAAGGGCGCGTCGACCCAGAATGCCGTCGTGCTCGACGAGACCGGGGTGGTCGAGAACGCCCTCCGCTCGCCAGACGAGTTCGTGCGGCATAAGATGATGGATTGCGTGGGTGATCTCGCGCTCGCCGGTGTGCGCCTCAAGGCCCGCATCGTCGCGCACAAACCAAGTCATCGCGGCACCGTGCTGTTCGTGCGTGCGATGCAGGCGTCGCTGAAGCAGGAGATCCTGGTGCTCGGTATCGAAGAAATCATGAAGGTGCTGCCCCATCGCTATCCGTTCCTGCTCGTGGATCGTGTCATCGAGCTGGAGCCGCGAAAGCGGGTCGTCGGGATCAAGAACGTCACGATCAACGAGCCGTTCTTTCAGGGGCACTTCCCGGGGCATCCGATCATGCCCGGGGTCCTCATCGTCGAGGCGATGGCGCAGGTGGGGGGCATGCTGCTCCTCGGCGCGATCCCGGACCCGGAGAGCAAGGTCGTGTACTTCACGTCTCTCAACAACGTGAAATGGCGGCGGCCGGTGAAGCCGGGCGACCAGCTGCGCTTCGAGCTCGACCTGCTGCAGGTGCGCGGCATGATGTGCAAGATGCAGGGCGTCGCCAAGGTGGATGGCGAGATCGTGTGCGAGGCGGAGATGAGCGCGATGGTTCGGGACCGGTGAGCCCGCGCATCCATCCGACGGCGATCGTCAGCGCCGACGCCCGGATCGCCGACGATGTCGAGATCGGCGCCTTCGCCATCGTCGGGGCAGGCTGCACGATCGGGGCCGGCTCGGTGATCGCGCCACGGGCCACGCTCGAGCGCAACGTGATTCTCGCCGAGAACGTGAAGGTGGGGATCGGCTCCGTGCTGGGCGGAGATCCCCAGGATCTCAAGTTCAAGGGCGAGCACACGACGGTCGAGATCGGCGAAGGCACGACGATCCGGGAATACACGACGATCAACCGCGGGACGACGCACTCGTTCAAGACGACGGTGGGCAAGCACTGCTTCATCATGTCATACGTGCATCTCGCCCACGACTGTCATGTGGGCGATGGGGTGATCCTCGTGAACAGCGTACAGCTCGCGGGGCACGTCACCGTCGGCGAGAAGGCGATCATCGCCGGCGCGAGCGCGGCGCACCAGTTCGTGAAGATCGGGCAGTACGCATTCGTCGGCGGCTGTTCGCGCATCTCGCAGGACGTGCCGCCGTACGTGAAGGCGGTGGGGAACCCGATCAAGCTGTATGGGCTCAACAGCGTCGGTCTCCAGCGAAACAGCTTCCCCGAGGAAGTGGTGCGCGAGCTCAAGCGCGCGTACCGGATCTTCTTCCGCTCGGAGCTCAACGTCTCGCAGGCCAAGGAACGGGCGGCGGCCGAGCTGAAGCCGTTCCCAGAAGTGCTGACGCTGCTGCGATTCGTCGAGGACAGCGGTCGCGGAGTGGTCGTCTGACGACGCGCGTGCGGACCGGCGTCATCGGTGCCGGCGGCCTCGGACAGCATCACATCCGGATTCTCCGCGACCTCCAGGGCAAGGACTTCGCGGGTTTCCACGAGTTGCGCCCCGAGCGCGCGAAGCAGGTGGCCACGGAGCTCGGCGTCCGCGCGTTCGACACGCTGGATGCGCTGCTCGATGCGGTGGATGCCGTGACGATCGTCGTGCCGACGCCCGGTCACTTTGCCGTGGCGACCAAGGTGCTGGCGCGGGGCATTCACGCGTTGATCGAGAAGCCGATCGCGACCACGCTGGCGGAAGCGGACGAGATGCTCCGGCTGGCGAGCGCGCACGGCGCGCTGGTGCAGACGGGGCATGTGGAACGCTTCAACCGCGCCATTCGCGCCGCACTGCCCTATGTGCACACGCCGCGCTTCATCGAGAGCGACCGGCTTGCGCCGTTCAATCCGCGCGGGGCCGACGTCGCCGTGGTGCTCGATCTCATGATTCACGACATCGATCTCGTCCACACGCTCGTCGGCGGCACGGTCACGTCGGTAGCCGCCGTGGGTGTGCCGGTGCTCACGCCGTTCGTGGACATGGCCAACGCGCGGCTCCAGTTCGACACGGGCGCGGTGGCGAACATCACGGCGAGCCGGGTGTCGCGCGAGCGCATGCGGAAGATCCGCATCTTCCAGGAACGGGAGTACATCTCGCTCGATCTCGCCGCCGGCAACGGGGAATTCTTCCGCCTGCGCGACGACGTGGACATGAAGGCGCTCGCGACGGCGCCGCTCGCGCTCGAGCAGTTCGTGGAGCGCATCCCGCTGGAAGCCGAGGAGGGGGAGCCGCTGCGCCTGGAGTTCGAGAGCTTCCTGGCGGCGATCCGCGGCGAGATTCCGGTTGCGGTGTCGGGCGAGGAGGGGCGCGAGGCGCTGGCCGTGGCTCTGCAAATCGTCGCAGATATCGATCGCTCGCTGCATTCGCCCCCCGGTCGAGCGCACCAGCCGGCGCGTGCGTGAGATCCTGTTCGTCGCCGGCGAGGTGTCCGGCGACCTGCACGCGGCCGCGGTGGCTCGTGCGCTCACGCAGGCGGGAGCGCCGTTCGCACTGACCGGCGTCGGTGGCGACGCGATGCGCGACGCCGGGGTGGAGCTGATCGCGCATACGGCGAAGCGCGCCGTGATGGGCTTCGTGGAGCCGCTGAAGCACATCCCGCGGTTCATCCGGCTGCGCCGCGAGCTGCGCCGCCGCATCGCGAGCGGCCGCGTGGCGCTCGTCGTGCTGATCGATTCCGCCGGCTTCAACATGCGCGTGGCGGCGGCCGCCGCCGAGGTCGGCGTCCCGGTCCTGTACTACATCACGCCGCAGGTCTGGGCGTCCCGTGCCGGCCGGCTCGCCGCGCTGGCGCGCACGGTCACACGGGCGGCGGTCATCCTGCCCTTCGAGGAGCAGCTCCTGCGCGAGCACGGGATCGACGCCACCTTCGTCGGGCACCCGCTCCTCGACCGCGCCGTCGACCTGCCCGATCGCGCCGAGGCTCGCCGCGCGCTCGGCATCGGACCCGACGAGCGGTTGCTCGTGCTCTTCCCGGGTAGCCGAGCGCAGGAAATCGCGCGGCATCTCGATCCAGTCGTCGCCACGGCGCGCGAGCTTCAAAGTCGCGATCCGCGCCTCCGCGTCATCGTGAGCTCGGCGCCCCACGTCTCCATCCCGCCGGAGCGCTGCCCCTTTCCGCTGGTGAATGCCGCGTCGTTCCCCCTCCTGCGCGCGGCCGACGCGGCGCTCTGCAAGAGCGGCACGACCACCCTGGAGGCGGCGATCGCCCTCTGTCCGTTCGCCGTCGCGTATCGCACGAGCGCATTCGAGTATGCGGTTGCGCGGCGACTCGTGAAGATTCCGTTCATCGGCCTTGTGAACATCGTGGCCGGCCGCGAAGTCGCGCGCGAGTTCGTGCAGGATGCGCTGCGGCCGACCGCCGTCGCCGATGCGCTCGAGCCACTTCTCGATTTGCATAGCGTGCAGCGGAAGGTCCTCGTCGAGCAGCTCCGCGCCGTGCGTGACCTGCTCGGACAGCCGGGTGCCGCCACGCGGGTGGCGGCGATGGCGATGGAGCTGGCCGGCGCGGCGCCAGCGCTGGCCGCGCGGTGACCGACACGCGGAAGGTGCGGTGGAGCGTCCGCCTCGGCGTCTGGGCGATCCGCGCGCTCGCGAGCACCTGGCGCATGCAGACCGCCAACGGCGAACCGCTCGCGGAGGCACGGCGCAGCGGCCGTCGCGTCATCTTCGCACTCTGGCACGGCGAGCTCCTGCCGCTCCTGTGGCACCAACGTGGTGAGAACGTCGCCATCGTCATCAGCGAGCACCGCGACGGCGAGATCGTCGCACAGATCGCCGAGTCGCTTGGCTATTCCACCGTGCGGGGGTCGTCGTCGAAAGGCGGCAGCCGCGCGCTCATCGGGTTGATGCGCGAGATCGACGCCGGGCGCGACGGCGCCATCACCCCCGACGGCCCGCGCGGTCCGGCCCGCGTCTTCGCTCCGGGCGCGGCAGTGGCGGCGCAGCGCACGGGCGCGCTCATCGCGCCGATCCGAGCGAAGGCGTCGCGTGCGTGGCGCCTCAAGAGCTGGGACCGATTCCTCATCCCGAAGCCGTTCGCGCGCGTGCTGGTGAGCTTCGGGCCGCTTACCGGCGTGGAGGCATCGTCGCCGCGCGAAGCGGCCGAGCAGGCGCCGCGCCTGCAGGCGATCCTCGATGCGGTGCCGGGGTCCTGCGCATGAGCCTCGTCGAGCGCGTCTGGTATGGCGATGGTGTGAGCGAGCGCCTCGCGCGCGCGGCGCTTGCACCGGCCGGCTGGGCCTACCGCGTCGTTGGCGCGGCGCGCAACGCGCTGTTCGACCGCGGCCTG
>JBBQDE010000106.1:0-8007 GCA_038319425.1 Gemmatimonadales bacterium | reverse complement strand
CGTCTTGCCGGCGCGAGCCGGCGCCACGATGAGCGCGCGCTGGCCGTAGCCGATCGGCGCGATCAGGTCGATCGCGCGCCGCGTCAGCTCATGACCGCCCTTCGCCGGCCGACCCGTTTCGAGCACGAGCTTCCGCTCCGGGTACGTGGCGATGAGCGTGCTGAATTCGGCGCGGCGCAACGCGTCGGCTGGCGGTGCATCGTTGATCGCGGTGATCTCGATCAGCGCGGTGCGGCCGCGTGGGTCGCGGCCCGTCGTGCCCACGATCTCGTCGCTCTTGCGCAGGTTGTGCTGGCGGGCGAGGTGAGGCGGCACGTACGCGTCGCCGGCGTCGGCGAGGTAGCTGGCCTGGGCGCGGCGAATGAAGCCGCCGTCGCGGGCCGGGTCGAACCAACCTCGAGTCTCTCCCGTGGCCACGAGCTGGACCGGCGTGGAAGGGCCAGGCTGCGGCCGCTCGGCTCCTCCCGCGCCGCCCTGCTGCTGTTGCCGCCCCCGCCCGCGATTCCGGCGTCCGCGCCGGCCGTTCTGTTCGTGCGGACTTCGAGGCTCGCGCTGGCCGCGCGGCTCACGGTGCGACGGCCCGACCGCCACCCCGGCGGGTGCCGCGACGGGAATGTCGCCTCCGGACGGTGCGGCCACCGGGGCCAGCATCGGAGGGGCGCTCTCGGCGCGCTCCGGCGGCGGGGCCGTTTCCGCTCCACGCGGCGTGGTCTCCACGGGAGGCGCGGTGCTCCCATCGGACGGACCCTCGCGATACGGGTTGTCTTCCCCACCCTGGTCATCGGTCACGGGGGCGCCAGGACGGGGTCCGCGGCCGCGACGGGGGGGACGCCGGCGTTCGTTCATGCAGTGCTGAAGGTTCAGGGTGAATGCTCGCGGAGTCTCGCATCGGCGGATCCGCGTCCTGCGTCCTGCGTCGTGCGATGGTGCTGGATGCTGTCGCGCCGTCGCAAAGCGGCTCTGGCGTTCGGGCCGCGCGGCGGGTGGCCGCGCGGATCACGCGCTGATGACGGAGTGGTGCGACGCGACTGGTTCTGTGCCTCGATCGTCCGCCGGCGCGGATCCCTCACGCGGGGCCGGGCGATGGTCCTGCAGGGGCGCGGCGTTTCGTCTCGCCTCGTGTACCCGTCACCGACGGGCCACTGGGATTGCCGCGCATCATTGTTCGGCCAGTCGACGCGAAACGCGGTCGGACCACCGAACGCCACGAGTATCGCCACTGCGCTCGATTCGCGCAACCCACCCACCCGGCGTGCGAACTTCGTGCCCGGCGCGTGGCGGTGGTGCCCGCCAGGGCGATCGCCCTCCGTGGCTCGCGACGACGCCACCCTGATTGGACGTCGCGGCCCCTCCCGGCGCGCCGAATCGCGCCGGCAGCCGAGGCGCCATCGCCCGAGTAGCTTTGCCACATGTACTCTTCTTCCACCGATCCGTCCGCGGCGCTCGCGGCTGCCGTTCGAGAGTATCACCAGCAGGGCGACGTCGGTGCACTCTTCGACCGCGTCCAGGCGCTTTCGCGGGCCGCCGATCCCGACATGCTCCTCGCCGCCGCCGCGCCATTTCGCGACCTGCCCGAAGTCGTGATCCCCGTGTACGAACGCGTCGTCGCCGCGCGCACTGACGACGCGCAGGCGATGGTGGTGCTGGCGAACGCGTACTGGCTCACCGGGCGTGGCGCCGATGTGGTCGGCGAGCTGGCGCGAAAGGCGATCGCCGTGGACGACACGAATCGCGGGGCGTGGCATCTGTGGGCCCTCGCCCAATCGGACCCGCGTGCGCGCATGGAGCGATGGGAGCTCGTGACGCAGCGCTTTCCCGGCGACCAGCTCGCGCGTGCCGCGCTCGCCGACAACGCCGCCAGTCTCGCCGGCGCCGAGCATGACCCGCTCGCCCTCGACCTCGCCGTGCGCACCTACGAGGGCCTGTGGGCGGAGGCGAGCCGCGACGAGGAACGCCGCGCGCTCGAGGAGACGATCATCAAGCTGAAAGGGTGGAAGCTCTAGCCGTGTGACCGTCGCTATGCGCTCTGGTCACGCGCGCTTTTCTGCCGCGCCGGCGCCAGCGCCTGCACGGCGGCCAGCATCTCCCGCAGCTCGAACGGCTTCTTGATCATCGGGCACTTGCACGACGCCACGAGCCGGCTTGCCCGCTCGGAGATGTCGCCGGTCATGAACAGCGTCTGATGACGCAGGTGCGGATGAGTGGCCGCGGCGAGCTCGAACACCACGTCGCCGCGCGTGTCGGGAATCCGCAGGTCGATCAGGAGCACGTCGACGTGCGTGTTCGCGAGGATCACGAGCGCGCTGTCGCCCGACTGCGCGGCGGACGCGTCGTAGCCAGCCCGCTGCAGCGCGATCGTCAGCGCCTTGCAGATCGCCGGTTCATCGTCCACTACCAGTACTCGCACTCTCTCCGCCTGCATCGCTTCCTCGTCGGCGTCATCAGCCATCGGTTCGTCCTCTGGCGCCGCGACATCGCGACGCAATTCACACCGGCTCCACCTCGTCCTCCGCATCCGCATCGACCCGGCGGAGATGATCGGCAACTCGCTGCACGAACTCCGCTGCCGTCAGCGTGCGCTGGATCTCTTTCGGTGACAGCCCCGTCCACACCCGCAACTGCTCACTCAGATGGCTCGGGTCGGCATATCCCAGCTTGAGCGCCACTTCCTTCAGCCGACTCCCAGGGCTCCGCAGGAAGATGTAGGCCCTGAGCAGCCGAGCACTCACGATCAGATGGCGAGGCTGAAGCCCCACCGGTGTCAGATGCCGGTACAGTGTGCGGAGGGTCATCCCCGCCATCGTCGCCAGCTCCTGACTGTTCTTCGCCCGCGACGGCGAGCGCACCAGCTGCTCAACGGCACGTGCCAGCACCACGGGCATCGCCCCCAACGGTTCCGCCAGCTCCCGCAGCATCAGCTCGGCGACCGGGTGCGCCGGCACCCGCTCGATCAGCTCGAGAAATCGGCGCGGCTCGTCGTCGAACCTGTTCAACACCACGTGCTGCACTCCTAGCCGCGCCAGCCTCATCACATGCCGCATCGATATGGGCGCGAGCGTCGTGTACACGATCACCGGCAGCGACGCGTTCCGCGCGATGATCTCCTCGATCGCATCCGACGACAGCCCGTCATGCATCGCCGGATCGACGACCAGAAGATCGGCGTCGCCGACGCGCAGCATCGAGTGCAGTTCTGCCGCGTCCGCTGCCGTGCCCAGGGTGTGAAGGTCCCCGAGGACGATTCGCAGATGCGTCAGGAGGTTTCGAGGAAGGTGAGCGACGACGTGCAATGCGAGGCGCGTGGGAATGGTGTCGCAAAAACCCGGTTTTTTGTCATAAAATGCCGGTTTACGCGACGCACCGCGACCCTACGTTCGAAGCGTTGGCCCACGCCAACTGTTTGTCCCCTCACCGGAGTCGCCCATGTCCCGCCGCCACCTGTCGTTTGTCCTCGTCGCGATTGCCTCCCTGGTCGTCAGTGCCTGCAACGCGTCGCCGACTGGCCCGCGGCCGACGGCTCCGTCTCACACGTTGACTCCCGCTGACTCCGCCCCCCGGATCGGCGTCATTGGCAGCGGCGGCTGATCCTCGTTTCGGTCGCGTCGACCGATTCGTTCACTGCGGCACGAGCCGCCGCATCTCCCTGATCGACGACGCGATGATCCTGAGTGAGTTGGGAACCGGAGCGTCGGGCGCATTTGTGGCGCCCGCGACTCCGCTCCGAACTCGATTCGCCACCTGTTCCGCCGCGAACATCACTTCGTTCAGCCCCGCGCGTTCCGCCAAAGTCCGGGCGCGCTCAGCCGCGGCAATCGCCGCGTCCGGTTGCGCGAGCGCTTCGTAGCTTTCGGCGACCTGGAGATGAAACTGCGCCTCCATCGTCGGCGGAAAGTGCATCGCGGCCAGTGAACGCCGATACCGCTCGAACAACGGCATAGAGCCGTCGCGCGCGGCGATTTCCATGAGATTGATCGACGCTGACCACCGCAGAAACGCTTCCTGCGTCGTGGCTTCGATCACGAGGTACGCGTCGCGCGCTGCACTCCGCACGCCGAGCATGTAGAAGGCGCCGGCGATGCTGTTCAGCAAGCGATCGCGTTGGCGCGGATCCCGCGTCAATTCTAGGGAGGTATACGCGATCTCCACGGCCAGGTCGTAGCGTCCACGATGGAAGGCCACGTCGGCGCGGTCATGCAGAGCCATCGCATGGACGTCCACGAGGTCGGCCCGCACCGCCGCCGCGCTGATCGTCTCGTCGAGCAGGCGCTCCGCCTGCGGCATGTTGCCGCGGGCCAGCGCGATATTCGCGGCGCCGATCTGCGCGCGGAGGATGCCGAACATGTCGTCGACCCGACGTGCCACCGCGCTCGCTTCTTCGTAGCTGCGCGCCGCATCGTCCAGCGCGCCGATCGTCCGACGGCACGCCCCCAGCCGCAGATGGGCCGCGATCGCGACGTCGCTCTCCTCCACCGGATGAACGTGCGCGATCACCGTCTCGTACACGTCCGCCGCGAGGGCCCACCGGGCGTCGAGATCGAGGGAGCGCGCATAGGCCATCAAGCGCGGCGCGATCGCGTGCATGTCGCTCGTCGCCGACGTCTTGACCGCCTCGACGACGCCGCGCAGCACGGCGCGAGCGGGCATGCCAGCCGGCATCTCTTCGATCGCCGCTTCGACGGACCGTACACCCCAACCATCCGCCTTCACCGCGGCCGCGCCCTCTTCAATCCAGGCATCGACAAGCCGAAGCACGACGAGGCCGGCGCTCACGCAGCGCCACCGCTCATCCGCATCATCGAGCCCCGCCAGTTCGGCGAAGAACGGAAGGTGCCGCGCGGCCTTCATGTCATCGAACACTGCACTCTCCCGTCCGCAGAGCGATGAACCGAGTAAACTGAATCACGATGGAGGATCGTGGTTTTCGCGCGGCCACTCAAGGGTGATTTCGTGACAGAAATACCCCGCATTCGTGACATTATCCACATTAATGTGCACCGATCACCGTAACGTGACGCCGGCACGGGAAGCCGACGTCGTCACGCGACGCGCGTCACCGCTCGCGTGTTGATCCGAGTGCCAGCGGATCGTCAGGCCGCAACTCGATCGCGTCGTGCGTCGGCAACGCAACGCGGAAGACGGTGCCTTGGCCCACCACGCTGGCGACCGTCAGCTCGCAATGCAGCAGCCGACAGAGCGCGCGCGAGATGGAGAGGCCAAGCCCCGTGCCGCCGAACTCGCGGCTCACGCCCACGTCGCCCTGTTCGAATGGCTCGAAGATGAGGGCGAGTCGCTCGGGCGCGATCCCGATGCCGGTGTCGCGGACCTCGATCGCCACCGGGGTCGTGGGCGCGCGCCACGCTGTCTCGACACGCACCACCACGCGCCCCCCGGCGCGCGTGAACTTCACGGCGTTCGCCACGAGGTTGATCAGCACGCGTCGCAGCTTCTCCTCGTCGCTCACGAGCGCCGCGAGCGGCGTCGGCAGCTGGGCGGCCAGCGTGATGTGACCAGTCGTGGCCTGCGGCTCGAGCTGGGCCAGGACATCGCGCACGAGCACGTCGAGCGAGACCATTTCGAACGCGACGCTCTCTTGGTCCGCCTCGATCTTCGAGAGATCGAGGATGCGGTCGATCGTGCGCAGCAGCTGACGCCCGTTCTCGGCGATGCGGGCGAGGTAGGTCAGCTCGAGCGCGTTGAGGGCGTCGCGAGAATTGCGACGCACGATGTTCGCGAAGCCGATCACGGAGTTCAGCGGCGTGCGCAGTTCGTGACTCATCTGGGCGAGAAAGGTGCTCTTGGCACGGTTGGCGCTCTCCGCCTGATCCATCGCCCGCTGAAGCGCCTCGCCCTGCGCGATGAGCTCCCGGTTCTGCGCCTCCACTTCACTCGCCTGAATCACCAGCGCGTCCGCATGGGCGTCGCGCTCCGACTCGGCGCGGGCACGCACCACCAGCGCCGAGCGCACCCTGAGCGCACCGCTGACGGCGAGCGCGAAGATGATCAATCCCCCGAGCAGTGCGGCACCGCGCGCCGCGCGCCGCTCGCGCACCTGCCGAGCGGTCCGCTGCGCGAGCAGCATCAACTCGTCCGCCGTCATGCGGGCCTGGAGCGCCCCGAAGTCCGCGATGGTCGCCTTGGCGCCGCGACGCGTCATCGCCGCACGGACGGCACTGTCTCCTCGCGTGTCCGCGAGCGCGGTCAGCGCGTCGAGCTCGGCGAGCAGTTGGCGCGACTGTGTCTGCATCGAATCCAGACGGCGCTGCTGCAGCGGATTGTCGACCGTGAGTCGGCGCAGGGTGGCGAGCGCGGAGTCCACGCTGCGTGACGCGACGCGGTGGCGCTGCAACCGCACGGGATCGCGCGTCAGGACGTATCCGCGCTGCTCAGCCGTCGCCTCGGCAACGCCGATCCGCACGCGGTCGATCGCCTCGAGCACGCGATGGGTGTGATCCACCCACTCGGTCGCCACGTCCGCCGACGCCACCCGCGCCCTCGCGAACACCGTCACCGCGAGGAGCATCGCCAGCGCCACGGTGAACGCGACCGTCACTTGGCGGTCGATGGAGCGGAACGACGAACGCGTCAATGGCCAGGCCGCGCGGGGGTCGGTGGCCGGGTCGACGACCATGCCGTGTGAAGATGCCGGCAGGTCGGCAAGCCCCGAGCCACTAGTATCGTCCTTCGCGCACTCCTCCTTCAATCCCGAATCACTTTCCGCCGACGACCATCCGTCCGTTCGTCTGCTGCAGCTTCGTCAGGGCCTTGACGATGTCATCGCCGATGGCCTCGATGCGGTTGATGCTCTTCGGATTGAACTGCGGATCGTACGGGCTGCGCGTCGGGCCGCCGGACACCTCGAGCACCGCCTCGAACTTGTAGCTGTGCGGCTGCTTGGACTTCGGATCGGTTCAGCTGCCCTGCCAGGCGAGTGCGCGGTTCTTCGGCCAGAGCCCGTACGGCAGTGCCAGCGTGCGGATCTTGTAGCCCGGTACCGCGGAGTCAATACCCATGGCATTCCGCGCGATCTGTTCTTGTACCGCGGCGTCCGGGTACTGGCTGAGCTTCATGTGCCAGAGGGTATGGTCGCAGAGCTCATGGCCCTGATCCGCCAGATACTTCACCTTCTGGAAGCGCCACTCCTTCTTCTGGCCGTTGAACTTCGGGCTGTCGCCGAAGAAGTTGTGGCCGGCCGCGCCGCCGTTGAGCATGCAGAACACCGCGCGGTTCTTCCAACCCGGATGACTGCGGGCGAAATCCTCCCAGATGCCCACGCCGCTCGTCGGGTCGATGACCAGTTTGCCGTCCTTCTCCAGGTAGCGGAATTGCGAGTCGGACGCATCGTCGAACACCACGACGACCGGCGACATGCCGGCCGGCACGTCGCGGAAGTCCTTGTCCAGCATCTGCGCGATCGTGATCGGCCGATATCCGAGCTTGTACGCCTGCTCGAGATCGTTGCGATAGCTGGCGGCCGTGCGCGTGTACAGCGTGTTCTTCTCGCCGCCGATCACGTGATACTCGAGCACGGGAATGCGTCCCGTCGGCTTGGCGGCTCCACTGCCAGTGGAGGCCGCCGTTGTCGGCGCCGCCGCGGCCGGGGCGCCGGAGGACGCACCCGCGCCGGGCGAATTGGGCGCTTCAGCTACGGCGCCGCTGGCCGAGTCGCCGGTCGCAGCCGGCTGGCGGGGAGGCGCATCGCCCTTCGAGCAAGCGGCGACGACGAGGGCGAGGCACAAGAGACGGCGATCCATTTCGATCCTACGGGGTGATAAATGAGCGGACGCGGGCGCAGAGGTATCCCGTTGAAGAGTAACAGGCCGTCCGTGTTTCCAGCACGTCGGCCCATCGCGGCCGGAAACCTGCTTCCGCAGCCCCCGTACCATAAAGAAAGACCTCCCACTGCCGACCGTGCCCGACATCAGCCGCTGGTTGTCCGAACGACGCGACCGATTCCGCCAGCGCCTGCACGCGCCGGCCGGGCCTGCCCGCGTGTGGATGCGGCGACGC
>JBBQDE010000105.1:0-8089 GCA_038319425.1 Gemmatimonadales bacterium | reverse complement strand
GAAGAGGCGGCGGTCGACATCCGGAAGAACATGCTCAGCTTCGGCTGGGATCTCGAGCAATGGGAAGCCGAAGGAAAGCTGGCGTTCGTGGATGCGTCTCCCGATCCGTTGATCGATACGATCGAGAGCGGAGGGTTCGACCTGGGCGCGCTGCTCGCGCGGGTGCAGCATGCGGTGCGCAAGGTGAAGGCTGAGCGCGTGGCCGTCGACTCGCTGGGCGCCGTGTTCTCGCAGTTCTCCGACCAGTCGATCGTCCGCAGCGAGCTCTTTCGCATCGCGTCCGCGCTCAAGGCGCTCGGCGTCACGGCCGTGCTCACCGCCGAACGCACCGACGACTATGGCCCGATCGCGCGCTTCGGCGTGGAGGAGTTCATCGCCGACAACGTGATGATCCTGCGCAACGTGCTCGAGGACGAGAGCCGGCGTCGCACGATCGAGATTCTCAAGTTCCGCGGCTGTGATCACCAGAAGGGAGAGTACCCCTTCACCATCGTGCCGGATGGCGGCGTGATCGTCATCCCGCTGTCGGCGATGCACCTGAGCATGAAGTCGTCGGACGTGCGCATCTCGTCCGGCAATCCCACGCTCGACGAGATGTGCGGCGGCGGACTGTTCCGTGATTCCGTCACCCTCGTGTCGGGGGCCACAGGCACGGGAAAGACGCTCACCGTCACCCAGTTCCTGAATGGTGGCGCCACCAACGGCGAGCGGTGCCTGCTGCTCGCGTTCGAGGAGAGCCGCGATCAACTCGCGCGGAACGCAACCGGCTGGGGCGTGGACTTCGGCCAACTGGAGCGCGACGGTCTGCTCCGCATCGTCTGTGATTATCCCGACGTGTCGGGACTCGAGGATTGGCTCGTCACCATCCAGGCGGCGATTCGCGACTTCAAGCCGCAGCGGGTGGCGCTCGACAGCCTGTCCGCACTGGAGCACGTGGGGACGCAGAAAGCCTTCCGGGAATTCGTCATCGGGCTCACCTCCTTCATCAAGCACGAGGAGATCACCGGATTGTTCACCTCCACCACCGAGAGCCTGATGGGCGGCGACTCCATCACGGAGACGCACATCTCCACCCTCACCGACTCGATCATCCTCCTGCGCTACGTCGAGATGTTCGGCGAGATGAAGCGCGGTCTCACCGTGCTCAAGATGCGCGGCTCGGCCCACGACAAGGCGATCCGTGAGTTCACCATCGAGAAGGGTGGCATGCGGATGGGACGCCCGTTCCGCAACGTGACGGGAATCCTCGCCGGCGCCCCGGTGCATCTCTCGCCGAGCGACGTGGAACGCGTGTGGACGAAGGCGGAGACCGATGCCACCACGGGAGAACGACGGCGACCGTGACGAATTCTGACCGCCGCCCGCTCAGCTGAACCGGGTCGTTCGCCAGAGCGCGCTGCCGACCGCCGCGGCCACGCCAAGCATCACGAACGCGAGCGCCGCCGCCCACCCCCAGCTCGCGTGGATCTGCGGCGCGCGCGCGACCCATGCGAAGCCCACGAGCACGGCCGTGGCCGCGCCGACGATCGTCCAGTCGAGCCATCCGCGACGATGCACCGCATCGCGCGACTCCGTGCCCATCGCGCGGGCGCGCGTGAACGCGGCGTCCACGCCGTAGCGCTGCGCCTCGCGCGCCGCTGTCTCCTGCCACCGCTGGTGCTCGCGCCGGCTCACCGTGGACAGCGCAATCACGCCGGCGCCCAGCGCCATGATGAGCGATCCGCCGATCACCTGCGTGAGCAGCGCCCCTGAGGAGCCGCGCAGCTCGGCGAAGACGAGCACCCCCCAGGCCAGCCCCCAGAGCTGGTTGGTATTCGACAGCGGGATACCGCGCGTGATGCCGGCGTACTTCACGGCATACTGCTGAAAGAGATCGCCGATCACCCAGACGAATCCGCCGAGGAGGAGCCAGAAGATCACCGGCAGCGCGGCGCGCAGCTCATGCCAGAGCGGCACCACGCCACCTGAAAACACCGTGGCGATGGTGGTCATCGTCACCAGCTCACCGATCGTGAAGAAGGTGATGAACGCCAGTGGGCTCATCCCGGTGAGGTACGCCTTGCGATACGGGATGTACATCGTGCCCCAGAGCACGCCCGCCGTCAGGGCTGCGACGACGCCGCGCATCGTGTTGCCGGGCGCGGCGTGCGCAGCCGACGCAAGGGTGAGCACGGTGGCGCCGGCGAACATCAGCAGCGCGCCGCCGACCACGCCGAGCCAGCGGCGCAGGCCGGCGTCGTGCAGCTCGTTGAACAGCAGCACGCCCCAGAGGATGCCGAGCAGGCTGTTGCTGTTCCATAGCGGGAAGGCGATGCTGAGCCCCACGTCGCGAATCGCGAAGATCGTGAGCGTGTTGGCCACCGCCCAGATGGCGCCGGCGAGCACCGACCAGACGATGAGGTGCGGTGCCTCGCGAAAGTCGGCGCGGATGTACGACGTGCCCTGGATGAGCGCCGGCAGGCTCCACCGCGCGAGGAAGACGCCGAACACCATGGCGAGCGAGACGACCACCGGCGACAGTCCGAGCGTGACGAGCTTCGTCGGCGCTTCGGCCGCGCCGAGCCACACGCCGGCGGTAAGCCCGCAGACGATGCCGAGCGCCTGCAGCCGGCGCAGGCGTGGTGCGTCGTCGGCGGAGTGCGGAGTCAGCGGATCCACGAGAGCACGGCGAGCCCGCCGATCAGCACGATCACGGGGATCCAGAACTGCGGGTCTCTGAGCACGGAGCCGAGTCTGGTCCGTGTCGCCTCGTTGCGCTGATTCATGATCTCCTCGATGTCGCTGAGAACAGAATGGGACGAAAAGACGGAACGAGCTGGAAGCCGCCGGAACCAGCGGATGAAGCAGCGGATCAAGCCTCGGGCAGATCTCTCAGTCCATCAAGCAGTATCCGCAGGTTCCGCCCGTTCTCCCCATTCTGTTCTCGTTCCTGCGGAGTGGGAAATCCTCTGGCGGAACGGAGGCACAACGCCACCCGCTACGCCGTCAACGGCTCCGACATTCTCGTCGCTTCCACCTTCGGCTTGAACAGCGCCGCGAAAATCAGGAACACCCCCAATGCGCCGATCGCCGGCACCATCCAGATCGCGCGCCAGTCGTGCTGCACCGCGGTGCCGACGCCCGTCGTGTGCATGTCCACCACGGCGCCCGACAACCACGACCCGATCGCCTGGCCCGCGCCCAGCGTGACGAGCGCGATGAAGCCCTGCGCGGCCGACCGGATGCGCACGTCGGCCTGCTTGTCGACGTAGATCTGCCCCGTCACGAAGAAGAAATCGTAGCAGACCCCGTGCAGCAGAATGCCGAGGTACAGCATCCACATGCGGGGCCCCGCGTCGCCGTAGGCGAACAGCAGATATCGCGTCGTCCACGCCGCCATGCCCACGAGCAGCATCTTCTTGATGCCGAGCCGCACGATGAACCACGGCATCAACAGCATGAAGACGATCTCGGACATCTGTCCGAACGTCATCTTCCCGGCGGCGCCGCTCACGCCGATCTCGTTCAGGAACGGGTTCGTGAAGGCGTAGTAGAACTGGAGCGGGATACAGAGCAGGAACGAGCCGAGCACGAACACGGCGAACGAGCGGTCCTTGAGCAGCGCCAGCGCGTCGAGTCCGAGCACGTCGCGCGTCGAGAGCGGCTTGCCGGCGTTGTGCGGCGGGGTATGGGGCAGGGTCAGGCAGTAGATTGCCATCGCGATCGACGCCGCGGCGCCGAGGCGCAGGGGCAGGGCGGTGGCATCGGCGTGGAGCGAGCCGATCGTCAGCCCTACCGCAATGAAGCCGATCGTCCCCAGCACGCGGATGCGCGGGAACTCGCGCCCCGGGTCCTGCATGTTGTCGAACGAGAGCGAATTCGTGAGCGCCAGCGTCGGCATGTAGCAGAGCGTGTACGCCAGGAAGAACCACGCGAAGCCAGTGAAGGTCACCTGGGTCGTCGCGAAATAGAGCAGCACCCCGCCCGCGAGATGCAGCGCGGCGAGCACGCGCTCGGTGGAGAAGAAGCGGTCGGCGATCATCCCGACGAGGAACGGCGACAGGATCGCCGCAATCGCGGGGATCGAGTACGCGAGCCCGATCTGGGTACCGGTGGCGCCGAGCGACTTGCCGAGGTAGGTGCCGAGCGTGACGAGCCAGGCGCCGTAGATGAAGTACTGCACGAACATCATGAACGAGAGCCGTACGCGGATCGCCATCATGGAAGCACCTTGATGCGAATGTTGCGGTAGGACACCACGTCGCCGTGATCCTGGAGCGCGATGCGGCCGCGAGCGAATTGTCCGTAGCCCTTCCACGCGTCGAACTTGCTGCCCGCCACCTTCTGCGCCCACTCCGCGCTGCCCATCTCGTACTGGGCGATGCGCGTGCCGTTGAGCCAGTGCTCCACGTGGTTGCCGTCGGCGAGGATGCGCACCGCGTTCCACTCGCCCGCCGGCTTCACGATGCCGCGCGGCGCGGGATAGAGGCCGTACACCGCGCCGGCCGAGGTGAGCTCGGACTTCCCGTCGAGGTGCCGCTCGTCGTCGAGCACCTGCATCTCGGGGCCCGTCATGTAGGTGGCGTCGCCGGAGTCGTCGACGCGATAGATGATGCCGCTGTTCCCGCCGGCGGCCACCTTCCACTCGAGTTTCAGGTCGAAGTTGGCGAAGGTGCCGTCGGTGACGAGGTCCCCCACGCCGGGGCCGGCGGTGCGCACGATGGCGTCGTGCTCCACGTGCCAGCCGGTGGTGGGTGCGCCGCCGTGATAGATGCGCCAGCCGATCAGCGAGGCGCCGTCGAACAGGGGGCGGAAGCCGGCGTCGCGCTCCTCGGCGCTCATCTTCATGGTCGGGTACTCCACGGTGGACGCCTGCCATGTGTTGAAGCAGCCGCCGCCGGCGAGCAGCAGGAACAGAGCGAGGGCTCGACGC
The DNA here is from genome assembly GCA_038319425.1 of Gemmatimonadales bacterium. Lineage (GTDB taxonomy): Bacteria > Gemmatimonadota > Gemmatimonadetes > Gemmatimonadales > Gemmatimonadaceae > AG11. The sequence continues at coordinate 3,177 of JBBQDE010000105.1, read as the reverse complement.
GCCATCGATGGGGGCATACGTGTCTCGAAGGGGTGGGTCGCGGGGTCATCGGGGTCGCCTGACGCCGCCAAAGAGAGAGAGTGGCGGGACGGGGCACAAGGGCACGGCCTGAGATGCCACAGCGATCGACCAGGCGAGTGAGCACATCGCCCCACGTGTGTCTTGTCCCCGCCAGGCTTCACTCGTCCCACCGCCGTTGCGTTGCCCGCCGGGACGGCACACACATTCCAACATGATGATTCGCACGACCGTCCTCGCCGGCACTACTGCCGTCGTCGCCCTCGTCGGCTCGCACGGCGACCTCCGCCGGATCGAGCGCCGGCCCCCAGGCGTCGTGAGCGACACCGCGCTGGCCCGTTCCGTCATGCCGTTCGAGTACGAGGGCGCCCGCGTCTACGTGCCGGTCGAAGTGAGCGGACGGGTGCACTGGTTCATCCTCGACACCGGCGCGCAATCGACAGTCATCGACGACGGCCTCGCGACCTCGCTCGGTATGCGCGGGCACGATACGTCGGCCACGACCGGCGCGGGCAGCGGCGCCATGCGTCAATCACGCGGCGATGACATCGCCATCCGCGTCGGCGGCCGGGTGCTGACGCTCCGCCGGCCGCCCATCGCCCCGATCGATGCGCTGCTGTCGCGATACACCGGACGGCACGCCCCGGGGATCCTCGGGTCGCGGTTCTTCATCGACGTCGTGGTGACGCTCGATTTCGACGAGCACGTCGTGACGGTGCGAGATTCTGTCGAGCGCGATGACCTGATCGGCGCGGCGTCGGTGCCGCTCGAGATCGAGGGAGGTGTTCCCTCCGTCCGCGCGACGCTCCGATTCGCCGGCCACGTGGCCGTGAACGCGAACCTGCTCGTCGACCTCGGCGCCAAGTCCACCCTCTTGTTGGCCGAGCCGTTCATCGAGCGCGCCGGTCTCGGGGATCTCCAGTCGTCGGGCGTTCGCTCGTCGCTCGGATCCGGCGTCGGCGGCGAGACGCGGTACTCGTTCGTTCGCCTCGACGGACTCGACGTCGGTCCGGACCCGAGAGCCCATCTCGATTCCGCCGTCGTCGGCTTGTCGATCGGCGGGACGATTCGCCAGCGCGCGTTCGACGGGCTGCTCGGCGCCGAATTCCTGCGGCGATATCACGTCACCTTCGACTATCGTGGACGGCGGCTGCTGCTCCGTCCCCGACGGCCCGCCTTGCCGACGCTCGAGTGCGACATGAGCGGCATCTTCGTCACGGCGAGCGGTCCGGCGCTCCGGACCTTCGCGGTGGCCGACGTCGCCACCGGCTCGGCGGCGGCGAACGGCGGAATTCGTGTGGGCGACCGCATCGTATCGATCGGTGGGCGCGATGCCGGCGCCATGACGCTGGGCGACGTGCGTGCTGCACTACTCGGTCCAGTGAACGCGCGCGTGATACTGGTGCTGATTCGCGCCGGCGAACGGACCGAGGCCGTCATCACGCCCGCGAAGCGAGTCTGACGGCGGCATCCGCTTCCAGCAGCCGCCGGGCCCCGCATAATTGCGCATCGCGTCGCGCGGAGAGAGCTTCCGCTCGTGCTCTCCCTCGCCACCCTCAACCGTCCCTACCTCAACGAAGCGGTCTCCGTGCGCGGCGGCGCGCGCGTCCGCATCGTGGAACGGCCTGGTCGCTGGATGTCCGCGCCCGCGCTCGACCGGCTGGTGGCCGAGCTTCAGCGCATCGTGCGAGCGGCCACGCCCGCCGGCACACTCGACTACGGCGCCGCGTCGGGCGACCGCACGCGGCTCGACGACGCGATCATCACCGTGGTGTACGACCGCGCCGGCACGCCGATCGCCTTCAACGCTCTCACCCTCCTCGACTGCGAGCTGCGGGGCCGGCCGATCGAGGTGCTGCACCTCGGCCTCGTCATGGTGGATCCCTCGCACCGGGCGAGCGGGCTGTCCGGCGTGCTGTATGGGCTCACCGCGTTCCTGCTCTTCGCGCGCCGCCGGCTGCGCCCGCTCTGGGTGAGCAACGTCACCCAGGTGCCCGCCGTGTTCGGGATGGTGAGCGAGAGCTTTCACAACGTCTATCCCACCGCGGATGCGTCGAACCGCCAGAGCTACGACCACCTGCATCTCGGGCGGCAGATCATGGCGCGGCATCGGCGCGTCTTCGGCGTGGCCGACGATGCCGGCTATGAGGAGGCCGGCGCGATCATCCGCGACTCGTACACCGGCGGCTCCGACAACCTGAAGAAATCGTTTGCCGACGCGCCGAAGCACCGCGACGACCGGTACAACGAAACCGCCCGCGCCGCCCTCGACTACGGCCGCGGCGACGACTTCCTCCAGCTCGGCCAGGTGACCCTCGTTGCGGCGCGGCGCTTCTTCACCCGCTCGTCCACCAGCGTGTCCCCGGTTGCCTTCACGATGAAGTTCGCGCTGCTCGCGCTCGAAGCGCTCGTCGCGCCAGTCATTCAGTGGTTCGCCGCCGATACGCCGATGGGCGACCTTCGCGCGGCGCTGGATTCGCGCCGGGCGAACTCCACGTGAACGTCGTTTCCCCCATTCACTTTTTGTTGACTGCGAACCGATGACTTCAAGGTGACCCCGAGCCCACCGTTCTCGTACGACGAGATGGTCACGCGCAACGCGGGCTTCCTCACGCCGTCCGAGCAGGCCACGCTCCGCAACGCGCGCGTGTTCGTGTGCGGCGTCGGCGGCATGGGGGGCGCCGCGCTCCAGTCGCTCGTGCGCGCCGGCGTCGGCCACTTTTGCCTCGCCGACATGGACGTGTTCGAGACGTCCAACCTCAACCGCCAGCTCTTCGCCACGCTCGATACCGTCGGTCTCCCGAAGGTCGCCGCGACACGGGCCGCGATGCTCCGCATCAACCCCGGCGCCGAGCTCACCACCTACGGCCCTGAATGGGTGAACCGGTTGGATGCCATCCTGCCTCTCCACCGGATAGTCATCAACGGCATGGACGACCTCGGCGCCGGCGTCGCGCTCTATCGCAAGGCCCGCGAGCACGGCGCAACGGTCATCGACGCGTACACCGCGCCGCTGCCGTCGGTGACCGTGGTGCGTCCCACCGATCCGCGTCCCGAGGAACGGCTCGGGTTCCCGACCGTCGGCACCGATCCGCGTTCCATCACGCGTGCACAGCTCGACGCATGCCGCGTCGCCGAGGCGCTCTACGTGATGGTGCA
>JBBQDE010000104.1:0-8133 GCA_038319425.1 Gemmatimonadales bacterium | reverse complement strand
GGGTTCGCGTTCGGCACCCCGTTTGCATTCACGTTCGGCGGCGGACTGAAGTTCGTGCCGGGCGGACGGCTGCAGCTGCGGATGGACGTGACGGACCGCGTCTTCAAGCTCTCGTATCCCGACCCCTACTATCGGAAGGCCTCCGACAACACGGCGGTGCTCGACGAGACGACGCCCCGATCGTTCTACACGCACCACGCCGCGCTGACGGTGGGCGTGTCGTACCTCTTCGGGCGCTGATCGGCCGAGTCGCCGACCATCACCTTCCACGGCGGCGGCGATCATGGCGCACGAGCGCGACTACGAGAACATTCACGACATCGACGAGCTGGACGACCGAGAGCTGCGCGACCTCGTGCGCGAGCAACTCGGCGAGCATACGGCACTCGACATCGACGACATCACGGTTACGGCGTCGGAGGGGAGCGTGACGCTCGCCGGGCGCGTGGGCACCGAAGGTGAGCGCCGCGTTGCGGAGCACGTGCTTACCGACGTCCTCGGCATCGTGGAGTTCACGAACGACCTCGTGATCGATCCGCTCCGGCGCGCCGAGAGCCCGATGGACATCGACCAGCACCTCGCCGATGAGCAGCGCCGGTCTGGCACCCTGCTCGGCGACGTGGCCGTGTCGTTGAGCGACGAGTCCGAGCACCTCGCCGACAGCGCCCGCGAGGATCTCGAGGGCACGACGGACTACCAGCAGGTGATGGAAGAGGGGATGACCTGGAATCCGCCCGACTCGCCGACGCCCGAAGGACTGAGCGGCAGCGACGCCCGGCCGGAGGAGATGGACGGACAGCGCTAGCACTCCGATTGCCCGGGCATTCGGGCAACCGGGCATCCGGTATATTCGAGTCATGCCGACCTTCCTTACGCGCCGCGTCACGTTCGCGGCCGCGCATCGCTACCGCATCGCCGAATGGAGCGACGAGAGGAACGCGGCGACCTTCGGCCTGTGCGCCCGCCCGAACTACCACGGGCACACGTACCGCTGCGATGTCACCGTATCCGCTGACGTGGACCCGGTCACGGGCTTCCTCGTCGATCTCGGGGCGCTGGATGCCGTGTTGCAGCGTGAGGTGCGCGACCGGCTCGACCACGCGAACATCAACCTCGACCTCCCCGAGTTCGGCGACGGAAAGCTGATGCCCACCGGCGAGAATCTCGCGCGATTCATCGCGGAGCGCGTGCAGCGCGGACTCGGAGCGGCGGCACGAGTTACGCGGGTGACCGTGGCCGAGGACGCCACACTCAGCGCGACGTACGAGCCGGACTGAACGCGAGTGACGTTCACTACACTCGGTCGTGCTAAGGGCGACGCGGGCGCCGCGGGCACCCTGCCCGAGGAGCACGCGCCGCATTGGAGGAGCCGTGCCCGTCGCCTCGACATCCCAGCCCCCCACCGTTCGCAGCACGCTGGCCGATCAGTTCTCGCCCGTGCTGCATGTGCACGCCGAGCTGCTGCAGGACTGCAGTCCCGCCGTCGACCTGGAGGAGGCCCAGCGTCGCATCAAGAATGGGCAGGTCGGATATGATGCGCTCCGCGTGCTCCAGTCCTGCGGTGACCTTCGGCCACGCTTCGTGCGCGTGCTCGATGCCTTCGAGGTCTCGGGCTTCGTCTCGAACGACGATCGCCGTGCGCTGCTCGACGGCGAGCTCGACGTGGATGAGCTGGTGAGCGGCTGGTTCACCGGAGACTGCACGCCGCGCGATCCTCGCCGCCGCGTGGCGCGGCAGGCGGCGATCGTCGTCGGCAACGCGCTGCTTCGCGCCGCCAGCGCCCGGGTGGGTGACCCCGCGGCGTGGAAGGCCTGGACGCGCACCGTCTGCCCCTGCTGCGGCGGCTCGCCCGACATCGCGCTCGTGGAGCAGGACGCGCCGCGCACGCTGGTCTGCGCCCGCTGCGACGCGCAGTGGAGCGCGCGCCGCGACGGCTGCCTGGGCTGCGACACGGACGATTCCCCGGCGATCGCGCGCATCGGCAATCCCGAGCTCGACTACGATCTCGTGATGTGCAATGCCTGCGGACGATTCCTGAAGGAGCGTCCACGCCGCGGTGTCGAATCGTTCATCGTCGAGCGCGCGCTCACGACCGAGCTCGATCTGGCGGCCGAGCAGCGGGGGCTGCGTATCTGAGCGTGAAGGCTCTCGTGTCGTCCAGCGTCGGCGTCCTTCTCGCGGGGGGCGCCGCGCGTCGTTTCGGGGGTCGGCCCAAGGGACTCGCCCGGATCGAAAGCACGCGCATCGCCGACCGCGTGCTGACGGCGCTCCGCGGCGCGACGATGTCCCAGGTCGTCGTGGCCAATGATCCCGCCGCGGCTCGCTGGTTTCCCGGCGAGCGCATCGCCGCCGATGCGACACCGGGACTCGGTCCGCTCGCCGGTGTGGCCACCGCGCTCGGGGCGGCCGACGGCCACGGCGCGCTCGTCGTCGCGTGGGACATGCCGTTCGTGACGGCGGAGCTGCTGCGCGAGCTGTGCCGGCGGGGTGAAGGAGGCGCGAGCGCGGTGGTGCCGGTGCACGGGGCGGATGGATGGTGCGAGCCGCTGTGCGCCTGGTACGGGCCCGCTGCGCTCGCCACCTGTCGCGCGCTGCTCGAGGCGGGCGCGCGCCGCGCGGGTGCTCTGTTCGATGTGCTGCCGGGTGCCGAGACGATGGGTGACACCGATCTGGCGCGCTTCGGCGTGCCCGAACGACTCTTCGCCAGCGTGGACACGCCCGGCGCACTGGCGAGTCTGGGCGGCACACTCGAGGGCGACGCGGGCTGACGCTCGACCAACTCCCGCCCCGCGAGCATCTTTCGGGCTCTCGCGCACGCCACGTGCCATCGCCCGCCCGCTCCGACGGTATTCATGCTTCGCACCACGCTCGTTCCACGCCTCGCCCTGCTCGCCGCCATGAGCGGCTGCGCGTCTCTGTCGTCGTCGGCCGTGCCCGCGGGCCCGCGCGCGATGGATGCCCGGTCGTCGCTGCGACAGTTCATCGACTCGCTCACCGAGGCGCCCGAGTTCCGCAGCATGCACTGGGGCGTGCTGGTGGTGGATCCGATGCGCGGGGACACGCTGTACTCGCGGAATGCCGACAAGCTGTTCATGCCGGCGTCCAACCAGAAGCTGCTCACGGGATCCACGGCGCTCACGCAGCTCGGTCCCGAGTATCGCTGGCCCACCACGTTGTGGGCGCGAGGCGCGGTGCGCGACGGCGTGCTCGAGGGCGATCTCGTGGCGCGCGGACAGGGCGACCCGTCCATCAGCACGCATGCGCGCGGCGACGCGCTGGCGCCGCTCCGCGCGCTCGGCGACTCGCTTCGCGCGCGCGGCGTGACGTGCATTCGCGGCCGTATCGTCGCCGCGCCGTCTCCGTTCACCGATTCTCCGCTCGGCTATGGGTGGTCGGTGGGCGATCTGGACGAATCCTATTCGGCGGGTGTGGACGCGCTCTACTTCAACGAAGGGTTCACGGAGATCGCGGTGTACGGCGGCGCGGCCGCCGGCGACCCGGTGCGCGCCGTCACGCGCCCAGCGTCCACGTATCCGGCGCTCATCGTGCGCGCGCGCACCGTGGCGCGCGCGGCAACTGGAGCGAGTGCACCGGATTCACTGGCGGCCCTGCCGCGGATCACGGCGGGCCAGGATTCGTCGCGCACGGGCGTGCTCGTGTCGGGCACGCTCGCCGCGGGTGACAGCATCGTGCAGGAGCTCGCGTTCCGGGACCAGAGCGGCGCGTACGTCGCGGCATTGCGCGAGGCACTCAGGGCGCAGGGGATCGCCGTGGACGAGGTGGCAACCGACACCACGGCGCGACTGGATTCCCTCGCCGGCATGTGGTCGCCGCCGCTGCGCGACATCATGCCGTTCTTCGAGAAGCCGTCGCAGAACCAGATCGGCGAGCTGCTCTTCAAGACCCTCGCGCTGGCGAAGACCGGCGTGGGAACCGCCGACAGCGCGCAGCAGGTGGTGACCCGACAGCTGCTCGCGTGGGGTGCGCCGGCCGACGGGTTTGCGGTGCGCGACGGGAGCGGACTGTCGCGGCACGACTACGTCTCGCCGCGCACGATCGTCATCGTGCTCGATGCGATGCGGCGCGCGCCGGACTTCCGCATCTTCTACGACGGACTGCCGATCGCCGGCGTGGATGGGACGATCCGCAACCGGATGAAAGGCACGCCCGCGGCGGGCAACCTGCACGCCAAGACGGGCACGCTCGACAAGGCGCGCTCGCTGAGCGGCTACGTGACGACGGCTGACGGCCACCTCTTGTTGTTCAGCGCCCTCGCGAACAACTACACCGTGCCCACGCGCCGCGTCGATCAGGTCACCGACGCCCTCGGCGCCCGCCTCGCGTCGATGCGACTGGATCAGTAGTGACCATCACGCGGCTCGACGTGGGAGAGGCGAGCGCGCACATGCTCGCCGGACAGTCGGCGCTCGGCAGCGAGGAAGTGCTGCTGGCGCGCGCCCTTGGCCGCGTGCTCGCCCGCGACGTGGTGTCGCCCGTGTCGCTGCCGCCGTGGGACAATGCGAGCATGGACGGCTACGCCGTGCGCGCCGCCGACGTCGCCGGCGCATCGGAGAGCAAGCCGGTGCGGCTGCGGATCGTCGAAACGATCGCGGCGGGACGGCGGGGCACACGCACGATCGGCCAGGGCGACGCGGCGCGCATCATGACGGGCGCGCCGGTGCCCGACGGGGCGGATTCCGTCGTGCGCGTGGAGGACACGGCACCAGGCGCCAATGCGGATGAGGTGTCGATCCGCGACGATCGCGATGCGAGCCGCAACGTGCGCGCGCGGGGTGAGGATGTGCGCGCCGACGCGATCGTCATGCGGAAAGGTACGCCAATCGGGCCGGCGCACGTGGGTGTGCTCGCGTCCGTCGGGTGCGCCGCGCCGCTGGTGTACCGGCGGCCGCGCGTAGCGATTCTCGCCACGGGCGACGAGCTCGTGCCGCTCGAAGGGTTCGAGGCCGTGCGCGCGGGCGACCGGATCGTGTCGTCGAACAGCTATTCGCTCGAGGCGGCGGTGCTGGCGGCGGGAGGCGAGCCGGTGCCGCTCGGGATTGCTCCCGACGAGCCAGGCGCGCTGGCGCGCTGCCTTCGCGGCGCCGAGGGGTGCGACATGGTGCTCACGTCCGGCGGGGTGTCGGTCGGCGACTTCGACTACACGCGGCAGGTGGTGAGCGCATTGGGTGGCGAGCTGTCACTGTGGCGAGTTCGCATGCGACCCGGCGCACCGCTCGGTTTCGGACGGCTGTTCGGCGTCCCCTGGCTCGGACTGCCGGGGAATCCCGTGTCCGCACTGGTGACGTTCGAGCTGTTCGCGCGCCCGCTGCTTCGCGTGCTGGGAGGTCACCGTCGCCCGCACCGGCGCGCCGTGCTGGTCACGCTCGAGGACGACGTGCAGCTCGCCGCGCCGTTGACCCACTATCTGCGCGCCGTGCTCACGAACGAGCCAGGCGGCGCGATGCGCGCGTCGCTCACCGGCCCGCAGAGCTCTGGCATGCTCACATCGATGGCGGCCGCCGATGCGCTGGTGGTGGTGGCCGGCGACCGCACGACGGTGCCTCGCGGATCGATTCTCCCCGCCATTCCCCTCGATGGAGACATGACGGGAAGCGAGCGATTCTCCGGATGACGTCGAGTCGCCCTCCTCGCTCCGCCGACCTCGCCGCGCTGCGCGCCGATCTCGAGCGAAGATTCCGCACGACGACGCGCATCGTGCAGCTCGCCGGACACGAGATCGATTTGCTGAGCCCCGCGAACGCGGACGACCTGATCAGCGAGGACGACTACGTCAAGGACGAGCGTCTGCCGTACTGGGCCGACCTCTGGCCGTCGGCACAGATCCTCGCGCGCGAGGTGCGCGGGATGCGTCTCGCGGGCGAGCGCGTGCTCGAGCTGGGATGCGGCCTCGGACTCGTGGCGATCGGCGCGGCGTTGGCGGGGGCAGACGTGACTGCCACCGACTACTACGACGACGCGATGCTCTTCGCGCGCCTGAACGTCGCCGAGGCGACGGGAAAATCGGTCGTCGTCCGCATGGTGGACTGGTCGGCCATGCCACCGGATCTCGGCCGCTTCGACGTCGTGCTGACGTCGGACGTGCTGTACGAGCCGCGGTACGCGGTGCTCGTGGCCGACGCGATCGTGGCGACGCTCCGCCGCGGCGGCGAGGCGATCGTCGCCGATCCGGGGCGGATCGCCTGCGAGGATTTCCTGAACGAGTGCCGGTCGCGCGGCCTGGTGGTCGCCAGCTCGGAGGCACACGCGTACGCCGAGGGCGAGATCCGGCAGACGATCACGCTGTACCGGCTGAGGTGGGGAACGGGGGGAGAGTGAAAAGGTGGGAACGTGAGAAGGTGAAAAGGCAAATGGGGAACGACAGATGGCACGTGCGCCCGTTCATCAATTTCGTTCTCCCTTTCTCCTTTCTCACCCTCTCACGTTCTCACGTTCTCACGTGCTTCTCAACTGTCCCGCCACGACCTCCGAGATGTCCAGCACCGGCACGTCGGACCCGCTGGCCTTCACGCCGTCGGTCATCATCGTCATGCAGAACGGGCACGCGACGGCGATGGCGTCGGCGCCGGTGGCGAGCAGCTCCTCGGTGCGCTCGAGGTTGATGCGCTTGCCGGTGCGCTCCTCCATGAACATCCGCCCGCCTCCAGCGCCGCAGCACAGGCCGCGATCCTTCGTGCGCGGCGGCTCCACCAGCTCGATCACGGGGAGCGCGCGGCGCATCGACTCGCGCGGGGCGTCGTACACGTCGTTGTAGCGGCCGAGGTAGCAGCTGTCATGATAGGCGACGGTGAGCTTCTGCCCCTGCGCCGACTTCAGCGGCACGCGTCCCTCCTGCAGCAGTCGCTCGATGTAGGTGGAGTGGTGAATGACCTCGTAATTGCCGCCGAGCTGCGGGAACTCGTTGCCGATCTGGTGGAAGCAGTGCGGGCAGTGCGTGACGATCGTCTGCACCTCGTAGCGGTCGAGCGTCTCGATCGTCCCCTTCGCCAGCATCTGGTAGAGGTATTCGTTGCCCATGCGGCGGGCCGGATCGCCGTGACAACTCTCCTCCTGGCCGAGGATCGCGAAGTTGATCCCGCACGCCTGCATGATGCGCGCGAAGGCGACGGTGATCTTCTTCGCGCGGTCGTCGAACGAGCCCATGCAGCCGACCCAGAAGAGGATATCGGGTGTCTCGCCGCGCTCCTGCATCTGGGCCATTGTCGGGATGTTCAGTCCCTCGCTCCATGACGCGCGGTCGGCCGCCTGGAACGCCCACGGCGACCCGTTGCGCTCCAGCGACTGGAAGACCGGCTGCAGCTCCTCGGGAAAGCGCGACTCGGTGAGCACGAGCTCGCGGCGGAGCGAGTTGATCACGTCGAGCTGGTCGATCGACACCGGACACTCGGTAACGCAGGCGCGGCAGCTCGTGCACGCCCAGAGCTCCTCCTCCGTGATGTAGGTGTCGAGGAGACGGTGTCCCATGATCTCCTCCACCGTCGTCGCCCCCGCGTCCCCCCCTTCACCGTGCAGCAGCGCGGGACGCAGGAACTCCATGCGGTCGCCCGTGATGACGGGCGCCTTCTCCATCAGCCGCTGCCGCGTGTTGACGATGATCTTGCGCGGGCTCAGCGGCTTGCCGGTGATGTTGGCCGGGCACGCCGCCGTGCAGCGTCCGCACTCCGTGCACGAATACCCGTCGAGGAGATTCTTCCACGACAGGTGCTCCACGTCGCTCGCGCCGAACTGCTCGACGTCGGCCTCGAGGTCCATGAAGCGCATGGCGCCCTTGGTGCCGGGGCCGCTCGTGTTGGAGAAGTAGACGTTGATGAGCGAGGACGCGACGTGCAGGTGCTTCGAGTAGGGGAGGTAGTTCAGGAAGGTGAGGATCAGCAGCGCGTGCGCCCACCAGAACAGCTGGACGCCAGCCGCCGCCTGGGCCGGTGACAGCACCGCGCCGAAGAGCATGGCGAGGGGGCGCGACACGACCTTCTCGTTCCCGAACGCCGACGGCTCCACGACGAGGAGGCACGCCGTCATCAGCAGCAGCGTCACCATCAGCCCCATGATCATGCTGAGGATGATCAGCGCGTCGGTGTGCTCGAGGTTGTCGCCTTCGAGCCGCTTGGGGTGCAC
>JBBQDE010000103.1:0-8196 GCA_038319425.1 Gemmatimonadales bacterium | reverse complement strand
GAGCTGCAGCGTGTCATAGATGACGTACTTGCCGGAATCCGAGAAGAACGCCTCTTCGGCGGTCACGAGGTTGCGGAGGTCCGACTTCATCGCGGCCGTGTAGGCCTTGGTCTTCGTGTTGGCGAACTTCGGGATCGCGATTGCGGCCAGAATGCCGATGATCACGACGACGATCAGAAGTTCGATGAGTGTAAAGCCCTTACGAATATTCTTCGTCATTGTCAGATCCTGTTGATGCGAGGTAGGGTCGACAGCGTCGCGAAACGGCAAAAAAACGGGGCATCGACGAGCATAGGGAAGGCAATGCGCGGACCACGCGACGGATCTTCATAACCGCATGTACAAACGTCACTTACGCGAAGGCATCGCCGAATGCATGACGAAAACTTCATGGATTCTGCGAATTGCCTAGCGCTTTGCGATGCGGTTACCGCGCCGCAGGGCGCTTCCAGTGCGGGCGCCCCAGCGCACTGTCGGCGCTCGCGAGCTCGCGGCGCACGCCGCGGGACTGATGCGCATCCACGTAGCGAAGTGCGTCGAGCGCCGCCTCACGCGACTCCTTCCACCGTCCCATCTTGCCGAGACATTCCACGTACTGGAATCGGCCGTCGGTCACGTCCTTCTCCACGGCGTAGGTCCAGCGCAGCAGGTTGACGGCCGGCGCGCACATGCCGGCGCGATGGTAGTCCGAGGCGATGACCAGCGTCATCGAGAGATCGTATGGAAAGAGGCGCAGCGCCCGCCGGTACTCCGCCTCGGTCTCGACAAGCCGGCCGTGCCCGCCGATCTGCCGTCCGCGCAGGAAATGCGCGCGGTAGCCGTTCGGCTGATCCAGCACGAGCTGTTCGAAGAAGACGTCGTTGTTCTTCCAGACCCGCTGTCGATCAATGCTGCGCGCCATGCCGAGAATGAGCAGCAGCCCCACTGCCGCCAGCGCGGCTCGTCGCTCCGCCGGCCGCTCGCGTGCCCGCAGCCACTCGAACGCGGCGCCCGCCGCGAGCACCACGCCAACGCTGGGGAAGAACAGCGTCCGCTCGGCGGTGATGAAGCCGGCCGGGATCAGCAGGTTGCTGACGGGCAGGTAGCTGAGCACCAGCCACGCGAGGCCGAAGCTCGCCACCGGCGACCGGCGGCGCAGCGCGAGCGCGAGCGCCACCACTCCGACGCAGATGAAGAACCCGGGCAGCTCGATCGCCTGCAATCCGTCGGGGATCGTGACTTCGGTCGGCGAATAGTCACCGCTCAGCTTCGTGGGGAACACGAGGAGCTGCGCGATGCGCGGGACCTCGGTCATCATCATGCCGATGCGATCGACCGCGCTCATGCGCGCAAAGCGGAACACGGGAAAGGGAACGAACCCCGCCAGGTTTCCCTGCACCACGGACCGGACGTACATGTAGACCGCGACCACGAGCACCATGCAGAGCGCGAGCAGCCGGGCGCGACGCGGCTGCGCGCGCCACGCCTGATCGCCGATGACGGTGAGCTCCGCGGCGAGGAGCAATGCCGGCAGCACGACGGCGTGCTCCTTGGCCATCAATCCCAGCGCGAAGAGGCCGAGGACGATCGCCGCGTCCCGCACGCCGAGCATGCCCCGCCGGCGGGCGCGCACGTAGTGGCCCACGGCGAGCGCGAGAAAGATCGCGACGAGCAGCTCCGACTGTCCGACGACGTTGCCGGTGACTTCCACGTGCACGGGATGCACCGCGAACAACGCGGCGGCGACCCAGCTCCCGGCCGGCGGCAGCACGGCGCGCGCGCACCAGAACACGGCGACGGCGGCGGCGACGGCAAGGAGGACATTGCAGAGATGGAATATCCACGGTGCGCCGCCCCCCGTCACCCACTGGAGCGTGAACAGCATCGTCACCAGCGGGCGATAGCCGTCGCTGCCCATCTGTGGCGGCCAGTAGGTCTGACCCAATTGCCTCCACAGGTTGCCGAGCGCATGCACCCGGTTGTTGTGGTGGATGACGTAGATGTCGTCGAACGTGAAGTCATGGCCGAGGCTCGTGATCGTCGCGGCGAGCGCGAGAAGAGCCACGGTCGCCAACGTCCACCGGTCGCGTCGCGTCATCGGGTGAGGCCGAACCTCAGCATGTGCCAGAACGCAGCGATGCCGTCGCGCCAGTTGATCTTCTTGCCTTCCGCGTAGGTGCGCCCGGCGTACGAGATGGGCACTTCGTAGATGCGGGCGTCGCGCTGCGCCAGGCGCGCCGTGATCTCCGGCTCGAATCCGAACCGGTCGGACGTCAGCTTCAGGCTGCGCGCGAGGTCGCCGCGCACCGCCTTGTAGCACGTCTCCATGTCGGTGAGGTTCAGGTTCACCAGCATGTTGCAGAACGTCGTGAGGATGGTATTGCCCACCGAGTGCCAGTAGTACAGCACGCGGTGCGGCCCGCCGAGGAATCGCGAGCCGAAGCACGCGTCGGCCTTCCCGTCCACGATCGGCTGCAGCAGCGCCGGCCAGTCCTGCGGGTCGTACTCGAGGTCGGCGTCCTGCACGATGACGATCTCCCCCGTGCTCGCGGCGAGCGCGGTACGGATGGCGGCGCCCTTGCCCTGATTCACCGGCTGGAGGATCAGCATGTGGATGTAGCCCGCGTTCTTCAGCTCCTGCAGCCGCTCTCGCGTGCCGTCGGTGGAACAGTCGTCCACGCAGATGATCTCCTTCCGCACCGGCGAGGCGTTCACGCGATCGAGGATCGTCTCGATCGTGTTGCGCTCGTTGTAGACGGGGATCAGCACGGAGAGCCGCATCGTCGCCGGGTCGAGCGGCGTGAGCTCGCGCGGCTTCGCGGCCAGCGTGAGCTTGGTCAGCGCCGGCACGCCCATCGATGGCGTGAGGTGCGCGGAGGGCAGGCGTGGAGTGGTCATCTCGGGAGGACGGTGTAGGCGACGCCCGCGGGAAAGTCCGCGCGCGGCGCGAGCACGGGGGTCGGCGAATTGACGAGAAAGTCCGCGGCGTCAACGGTGTTGCGGCTGCCGACGATCACGGTTCGAACAGGATAGGCCGAGAGGATCGGACGAAGTCCCTCGGTCGCGTTCTCCGCCGGCGTGTGCGGGCGGAGATATTGCGCGGTGGTGAACGAGAACACGGGAACGGCCCGCCGGCCGGTGTACAGGTAGATCGCCCCTTCGTCCTCGGCGGCGAGCACGTCGTCTGGTGCGGTGTTGGCGAGCGTCCACTCGACGGCCGGCGCGATGCGGGCCGTCCCCGCGCGCGCGATGCTCGACCACCACGAGCCGCGCACCCCCCGCACCTCGTACGCCGCGTAGCCGAGCGCTACCCAGGCGAACGCCCCCAGGAGCACGGCGCGCGCAGGCCGCGTGAGCCGGCTCGGATAGGCCACGGCCGAATGCGCGCCGGCGACGAGGAGCAGCAGAAGGAGCGGCCACACGCCCCACACGAAGCGCGACGGATTGAACGGCCACACGAGCACGATGGCGGCGTAGCCGGCCAGGAAGAGCAACGTCACTGGCATGCGCCGTCGAATCGACCACGCGCCCGAGGCCGAGAGCGCCGCGAGCGCGAGGAGCGTGGCAATGCGTGCGGCACTCGCCCGCAGCGGCGAGAAGAGCACCGCGAGCATCTCGAGCGTCTCGGGTACCGTTTTGGCCAGCGTTGCGGGCACCATGCCGATGCCCATGGCGCGCACGCCTCGCACCCACCAGCTCGCGTAGCTGTCATAGTTGCCCAGAAGCGGTGCGGGCAGATGCCCCGCATGCGCCGCGCTCCAGAGCTGCCATGGCAGCAGGCAGACGAGCGCGGCGCCGGTGGCCAGTGCGGCGTCACGCCAACGGCCGCGAAGCACGAGCAGCAGCGCGATGGCCGGCACGAGCACGATGCCGTGGGAGCGCACCAGCGTGCACGCTGCGACGGCCACGCCGAGCAGCATGGCTTCCCGTGCCGATCCTCGCCGCTCGGCGAACGATTCGAGGGCGGGAAGGAGGGCCAGCAGGAGCGCGAGGAACAGTGGCTCCGACAGCACCACGCTGCCGAGAACGAGCAGGGGAATGCTCACCGCCGACGCGAGCCCGAGCCCCAGCGCCCAGGGCGCCGCAATGGCGCGCGCACGCGCAAATCGCGCGACGAGGATGGCCCCGATCGCGAGAAAGAGCGCGTTGAGCACCTTGAACACCACGACGCTGGCCGGGAAGGCGGGCGCCACCCACGACAGCGCCGCGAGAAACGCCGGATAGCCGGGTGGAAAGTGCGTCGCGGCCGGCGCGCCGGGCAGGTTGAGGAAGCGGTACCCCTGCCCCGACGCGAGCGAACGCGCGAGGATCACGTACATCGCGTCGTCGTGCACCACGCCCACGGGGCGCGCATCCACTACGGCGAGACCCGCCGCGAGCGCGAGCGCGCCCACCGCCACGAGTCCCGCCCGCCACAAGTCGAGGGTCGAGCGCTCCGACGCCGATGATTCGTCCGCCAGTCGATCGTTGGTGAGGACGGGCGCCGTCACGGCACCACCTCGAACACCGCGCTGCTCGGCAACGGCGCCACCGGGCGCAGACCGGGATGCTCCTCGCTCAGACGGCGCGCGGCATCGAGCTGCACCGGTGCCAGCGGCAGCACGAAGCGCGCGGGCACGAGTGTGAGGAGCCCGCGAAGCTCCGTCGTGCCGGCCTCCAGGGTGCGCGGCACCACGTACTCGCGCGCCGAAAACGACGCCGTCGGTGCGGCGCGACGACCGGTGAACAGCGAGATGACCTGCTCGCCTTCCGCGAGCACGATGTCGGTGGGGCGCGTGTTTCGTCCGACCCACGCGATGAGCGGCGCGATCTGCTCGCCGGCCCGGAGCGCGGGTGCGGACCACGCGCGCGCTCCATAGGCGCTCCACTCGGTGCGCGCCATGCCGAACGCAGGCAGCAGCGCGACGGCGGCCGTGAGCGCGCGAGCCCATGGCAGCGGCGACGCGTGCCACAGCCACGACGCGCCGACGACAGCGCAGAGCAGCACGAGCGGCCACACGCCCCAGAGAAAGCGCCACGGCGTGTACGGCCACGCGATGACGATGGCGAAATACGACACGAGGAAGCCGGCGGTGACCGCCGCCCGATGCGCCAGTCGCCACGTCCCTACGATCACCAGCGCGGAGAGCAGGGCGGTCGCGAGCAGGCGCGGAAACATCGCCTCGCCCGTGACGACGCGATCCTGCAGCAGCAGCCACAGCTCCCTCGCATTGAGGCGCGCGGTCGCAATCATGAACGGCAGGCCGCCTTCCCGAATTCCCGCCACGAACCAGCCGAGGTAGCTACCGTAGGCACCTTCCAGAACCGGCGCCGCTCGGGGCGTTGCGAGCATCGTCCAGAGCTGCCAGGGCAGCACGACGAGTGTCGCGGCAGCGACCGCGCCCGCGGCCGCGATCGGCCGTCGGCGCAACGCCAGCACCGCCACACACGCGATCAGCAGCACGAGCGCATGGGTGCGCACGAGCATCAGCGCGCCGGTGCACGCGCCGGCAACGATCGCGTCACGCGTTGTCCCGCTGGAATCAGCGGCACGATCCGCGGCGTACAGCACCGGCCAGAGCGCGGCCAGGAAGAGCGGCTCCGAGAGCAGCGCACCCGACAGCGCGAGCACCGGCGTGCCGAGCGCCCCAGCGAGCGCAAAGAGGGCGGCCGCCTCCTCTGCCCAGCCGAGCCGAGCGCGCGCGAAGTGGAACGCGCCGAGCGCGGCGAGCCCCACCAGCATGGCGTTCAACGCCAGGAAGACCGAAATGTTGTCCGGGAACGACGGCGCCACCCGCCACGCTGCGGCCAGGAGGAGCGGATACAGCGGCGGATAGTGGATGGCCGCCGGCGACCCGGGTAGCTGCGTATGGTGGAACCCGTGCCCCGACGCGATGGCGCGGCCGAGCAGCGCGTACACTCCGTCGTCGTGCCACACGCCGACGACGTATGGCACGCTCGCCCACCACGCGACGAGCGACGCGAGCACCATGACGGCGCCCGCGAGGAGCGTGGCGCTACGAACCCGGACCGGCGTCGCCTCGAGCGCGACGACCGTCATGCCTCCACGCCGTAGCGCGAGAGCTTCCGGTACAGCGTCGATGGGTCGATGCCGAGCACCTCGGCGGCGCGGCTCTTGTTCCCGCTCTCGCTCTGCAGCACCCACATGATGTAGGCGCGCTCCACCGCCTCGAGCGTCGGGTTCGCCGGCGTGCGCTCGGCGACGAGCGGCTCGCTCACCCGCTGCGTCACGCGCTCCGGGAGTGCGCCCGGCTGGATCTCGTCGCCCGGAGTCAGGATGACCGCCCGCTCGAGCGCGTTCTCCAGCTCGCGCACGTTACCCGGCCAGGTGTACGCGGACAGCGCTTCCAATGCGCCGGCCGAGAGCGCCTTCTGCGACTCCTGCCGCAGATCCGCCGTGCGCGCGAGGAAGTGCTCTGCGAGCAGGGGAATGTCGTCGGCCCGCTGGCGAAGTGTCGGCAGATGCAGCGCGATCACGTTGAGCCGGTAGTACAGATCCGTGCGGAACGCGCCGCGGCGGATCTCCTCTTCCAGCTCGCGATTCGTTGCCGCGATCAGCCGTACGTCGATCGGTTGCGGATCCGTGGCGCCGACCGGGATCACCTCGCGGTGCTGGAGCACGCGCAGGAGCTTCACCTGCGTCGCGGGCGTCGTCTCGCCGATCTCGTCCAGGAAGAACGTTCCTTTGGCCGCCGCGGTGAACAGCCCGCTCTTGTCCTTGATGGCGCCGGTGAATGAACCCTTCACGTGTCCAAAGAGCTCGCTCTCGAGCAGGCTCTCGGGCAGCGCGCCGCAGTTGATCGAGGCGAACGTCCGCTCGGAGCGCGCCGACAACTCGTGGATGTAGCGGGCGATGACTTCCTTACCGGTCCCGGACTCGCCCTGGATGAGCACCGTGGACTCGGTGGGCGCGACGGTCTCGGCGAGGCGCAGCACGTCGAGCCAGCTGCGGCTGTTGCCGACCGGCCGCGAGCCGGTGGGACCTTCCCGTCGCTTGATCTCCTGCTTGAGCGAGCGATTCTCGACACGCAGCTCGCGATGTTCCGCCGCGCGCTTGAGGATCGCGAGCAGCTCGTCGTTGCGGAACGGCTTCTGGATGTAGTAGAAGGCGCCCTCGTTCACGGCCTGCATCGCCGACTGCAGCGTTGCCTGCGCCGTCATCAGGATCACCGGGGTATCGGGATCCTGCTGTTTGGCGGCGGCGAGGATCTCTACCCCACCGACATCCGGCATGCGTACGTCGGAGAGCACGATGTCGGGCTGGAGGGCCGAGAGCTGCTCGAGACCCGCCCGTCCGCCGCGTGCAGTATGAGTGGCGAAGCCGGCGTTGCGCAGCAGGATGCCGAGCGACTCCAGTATCCCCGTCTCGTCATCGACGATGAGGACCGAGGGAACTCGTGAGGAGCTCACGTGAGGACCGTGGCTGAAGGAGTGTCGAGCACGAGTTGGCGCACGACGTGCGCGACTCGCGGCAGGACGATGGTGAAGCGCGTCCCGGCGGGGCCGGTGTCGAGAAAGACGAGCCCGTGGTGAGCGTCGATGGCTCGGTGGACGACCGCGAGCCCGAGCCCGCTGCCGCCCGGCTTCGTCGTGAAGAAGGGATCGAACAGCCGGTCGCGAATCTCGGGCACCACTCCGTCACCGCCGTCGAGGACGCTCACGGCGACGCCGCCCGCGGCGACGATGGGCCCGAAGTCGAGCTGGTCGGGACGAGCATCGCTCACCTCGAGGCGCACCTCGCCGTGCGGCGGCGATGCCTGGATCGCGTTGAGCAACAGGTTGAAGACGGCACGGTGCAGCAGATCGTCGTCGCCCTCCACCACGAACTCGCCATCCGCGACGACGCACACCACCGTGACGTCCGGCGGCCGGTCGGGATGCTCGAGCGCGAGGCGGACGGCGCCGGCGGCGAGTCGCGCCAGGTCGATCTGCTCGCGGCGGGCCACGCGCACGCGCGCGAAGTCGAGGAACTCGGTGAGGAGGCGGCTCAGGCGGTCCGACTCGCGCATCACGAGATGTGTGAGCGTCTTTTCGTCGGCGCCCGTCGCTGCCGACCGCGAGAGCTGTTCGCACGCGCTGCGAATTGAGGCGAGCGGATTCTTGATCTCGTGCGCGAGCGACGCCGACAGCTCCGCCACGCCCTCGAGCCGCTCGGCGCGGAGGCGCAGTGTCTCGATGCGCTTCTGGTCGGAGATGTCCTGGAAGATTGCCGTGGCC
>JBBQDE010000102.1:0-8202 GCA_038319425.1 Gemmatimonadales bacterium | reverse complement strand
GCGTCGGCGTTCGTCTTCACGCCGCCCTCAGGCACGCGAGTCGTCGAGCGGTAGGGGGGCGCGCTGGCCGCTAGCTGCCCTTGCCGCGCTCCAGCAGTGCCTTCGGGGAATCCACTCCCTGCAGCAGCTCGATCGCCCTGTTCATCGTCGGATCGTCGCGCAGGCTGCGGGCGGCCTCGGCCCGCGGGCCGAACACGTAGCGCGCGATCTGCGCGCCGAGCGCTCGCGTCACGAGCGGGGCCGCCGAGTCGTACACGGCCCGCGGCACCGCGATCCGCCGGCCCTTCATCCGACGATACAGCTCGTCGCGCATCGCGGGCGTCACGACGAACTGCGGGTTCGGCACCGCCTTCGCCGCTTTGAGCGAAATGGCATAGTCCACCATCACGTCGCGGAACTGGGCGACCTTCGCGCCGAGCGCGGCCTGGAGCGCGCGGTCGGACTTCGACGACGAGATGCGTGCCACCTCGACGTCCGGCACGATGCCGCCGCCGCCGAGCACCGTGCGTCCGGCGTCGGTGCGGAAGCGCGGGCGGGGGGTGGAGTCGGCGCGCGCCACGTCGTCGCTGCCGTCGTCGCTCGCGCTGGTCGGGCGTGGCCGGTTGATGCTGCGGCCGCTCGGCGTATACCACAATGCTGTCGTGAGCTTCACGGCGCCGTCGCTGAAGCGGAAGATCCGCTGCGCGCTGCCCTTCCCGTACGTCGCGGTACCCACCACGAGCGCGCGATCGTGGTCCTGCAGCGCGCCGGCCACGATCTCGCTCGCCGAGGCGGTGCCGCTGTCGGTGAGCACGACGAGTGGCATCGACGTGAACCGCTGGGGCGCCCCGTCGGCGAAGGTGCGATTCTCGTCCGCGGTGCGGCCGCGCGTCGTCACGATCTTCTGTCCCGCGTCGAGGAACAGGTCGGCCACGCCGACGCCCTGGTCGAGCAGCCCGCCCGGATCGCCCCGGAGATCGAGGATGAGCGATCGCGCGCCCGCCGCGCGCAGCGAATCGATCGCGTGCGCCAGCTCCGCGGCCGCCGTCGTGCTGAACACCGTGAGGTCCACGTAGCCCACGCCGTCGTGCACGAGCAGGGCATTCTGCACCGGATTCACCACGATCTCGGCGCGCACGAGGGTGAGCGACAGCCGCGCGGCCGCACCGGGGCGCTCGATCGAGATGCGCACCGAAGATCCGGCCACGCCACGCAGCGCCTTGAGTGCCTCTTCCTGCGTCAGCCCGTGCGTGGTCTTTCCGTCGATCTCGACGATGCGATCGCCCGTGACCACACCCGCGCGCTCCGCCGGCGTGCCCGGCAGCGCGCCGATCACCGTGATGCCGCGGTCGCGCGAATCCATCTGGATGCCGACGCCCGCGTAATGCCCGCTCGTGCTCTCGTCGAAGCGACCGAGCCGGTGCGGATCGAGGAAAGTGGAGTGCGGGTCGTGCAGCTCGTCGATCACGCCGGCCGCCGCGCGGCGATACAACAGCGAATCGGGCAGCGTGTCGACGTAATCGCGCCGCAGGTGCTGCAGCACCTCCTCGAACAGCCGGGCTTGCGCCTTGGCGTCGCGGGGAGCCGCGCGCCCTCCGCGCTCCATGAGCCAGCCACCTGAAACGAGCGCACTGGACAGGACGGCGGCGGCAACGATTGCTCTGGACCTCATGCTCCCACCACTTGGAAAGTTCCGGGCCAGCGGGCGGCCAGCGCCGCATTCACGCGCTCAGCCACCTGGTCCTCACGCCCTTCGGCATCGATGCCGACGATCGGCCCGCATTCGGCGTGATCCGACTGCCACGAGGGATCGGCGAAGGTGCCGAAGGCCGCGGCGACCCGGCGATGAAACGACTCCCCCATCGCTTCCATTCGATCGTGCGCGTTCGCTCGGCGCGCGGCGCGCGCAAGGCCTTCCGTGACCGGGAAGGTGAGCAGCAGCGTGAGGTCGGGCGCCAGTCCACCCGTCGCAAAACGGTTGGCGGAGCGGACCTCGTCCTCCGGCAGCCCGTGACCGGCGATCTGATACGCATACGTCGAGAGAAAGAAGCGGTCGAGGAGCACCAGGTCGCCACGCGTGAGGGCGGGACGGATCTCGCGCTCCACCAGCTGTGCACGCGACGCCATGAACAGCAGCGCTTCAGAGCGGTGCGTGATGTCCGACGCGCGGTCCAGCAGGAGACGACGCACATCGGTGCCGACGGGCGTCCCGCCCGGCTCGCGGAGGCACACATGCGCGACCGACTGGCGGGCAAGCACGGCCGAGACACGGCGGAGCTGGGTGGACTTCCCCGAGCCCTCGCCGCCTTCGAAGACGATCAGCGCGCCCTGCCCGCCCACGCTGGTCACAGCGTGATGATGGAGCTCGTCGCGCCGCGCTCGATGCCGTCGACGATCCAGTCGTTCACGCGGCCCATCGTCTTGTCGAAGTTCTCCTGGGCCGACACGAGCCGCTGGTAAACCGGCTGCCCCTGCACCTGCCCGAGCAGTGCATCGAGCTGTTTCTCCATCTCCTCGGTGGGGCGCTCGCCACGCTGGAGCAGCTGTTGGGCGCTCATGCGCAGCTGTTCCATCTGCTTGAGCAACGCCACGGCGGGGGCATCCTGGCTCAACGCGTCGTTCGCTCGCTTCACCGCCTGATACTCAGGACTCTGCCCGATCAGCCGGCCGAGCTCCTTCGCCTTGTCCTCGATCATCCCTGCTCCTCCCGTCGTCTGGCGACCACGAATCGTTCGCGGCCGGTGAGATCCAGCTCCACGCATACATCCCGATACTGGCCGTGCGCTTCGACAAGCCCGAAGGCCACCGCGGCGCGGCGCGCGTCCACTTCGAATGCGAGCAACCCGCCCGGGGCGAGCGCCGGCGCCGCCTCGCGGACCAGCGCGGCGATCGTGGCCATGCCGCCGTCGGCGCTGAACAGCGCGACGGGGGGCTCCCAGTCGCGGACGCCCGCCGGCAGCGCGCCCGCCTCATTGAGCGCAACGTAGGGTGGGTTGGATACCACGGCGCGAAGGCCGCGCTCCGGCACCGGCTGGAGCAACGAGCCGTGGCGCAGCTCGACCGGTATCCGCATCATGTCCTCGCATCGGCGCAGATTCGCGCGTGCTACGGCGAGCGCGTCGAGCGAGACGTCGGTCGCGATCACGCGAGCGAACGAACCTTCGCTTGCCAGCGCCAGCGCGATCGCACCGGAGCCCGTGCCGACGTCCACCACCGTTCCGCCAGCGACACCCGAGTCGGCAGCCGCCCGCAGCACGATCTCTACCAGCTGCTCCGTCTCCGGACGTGGAATGAGCACGCGATCGTCGACCGTCAGGGTCAGGTTGCGGAAGGCGGCCTGTCCGACGGCGTACTGCGCGGGAGAGCCGCTCGCGCGACGCGCCGCGGCGGCCAACGCCCGACGGCTCGCGGCGGCATCGATCGTCTCGTCGCGAGCCAGCGATGGCCAGTGTCGCGGCATGTCGTGCAGCGCCGCGAGCAGCTCCCGCGCTTCGCGCGGTGCAGCAGTGCCGAAGGAGGACGCCAGAACCGAAGCCATGTCCACGAGCAGCGAACCGACCGTGTGCGCCGCTCCAGGGCTCGAGGCGAGGATCGTGTCACTCACCGAGCTGGTCCTCCACGTCGCGCATCTTCAGCTCGTCGATCAGCTCCTGAATCTTGCCGTCCATGAATCCAGGCAGGTCGTGCGTGGTGTAGCCGATGCGGTGGTCGGTGATGCGGCTTTGCGGGTAGTTGTACGTGCGAATCTTTCCCGAGCGGTCGCCCGCCCCGACTTGCGCCTTGCGCATCTTGGACCGTGCGGCCTCCAGCGCCGCCACGCGCAGGTCGAGCAGGCGTGCGCGCAGCACTTCCATCGCCTTGAGCTTGTTCTGGAGCTGCGATTTCTGATCCTGTTGCGAGACCACCAGTCCCGAGGGGATGTGCGTGATACGCACGGCGCTGTCGGTGGTGTTGACGCTCTGCCCACCGGGGCCGCTCGAGCGGAACACGTCGATGCGCAGATCCTTGTCCTCGATCCTCACGTCCACCTCTTCCGCCTCGGGCAGCACGGCCACAGTGGCGGCGGACGTATGGATACGCCCCTGCGTTTCGGTGGCCGGCACGCGCTGCACACGATGGACGCCCGACTCCCACCGCATGGCCCCGAATGCCCCGGCGCCCGACACCTTGAACACGGCTTCCTTCACGCCGCCAAGCGTGCCGTCGGCATGCGAGATCGTCTCGCGCTTCCAGCCGGCGCGCTCGATGTAGCGGGTGTACATGCGAAAGATGTCCGCGGCGAACAGCGCCGCCTCGTCGCCGCCCGTACCGGCGCGGATCTCGATGATCGCGTTGCGGTCGTCGAGCGGGTCGTGCGGCAGGAGCGCAGGCTTCAGTCGCGTTTCGAGGTTGGCGATCCGCACCTCGAGGCGCGCGACCTCGAGCGTTGCTTCGGCCGCCATCTCGGGGTCGTCAACGGAAACGAGCTCGCGTGCTTCGGCGAGCTCGTTCTCGGTCTTGTCGAGCTCGGCCGCCAGCGCGACGACGGGCTGGAGGCGTCGGTGCTCCCGACCCAGGTCGGCGCTCTTGGTAGAGTCGCCGAACGTATCCGGGTTCGAGAGCAGCCGCTCGACCTCCGCCGCCCGGGCGAGGGCCTCGCGCAGCAGATCGCGGAGGCCCAGGGGCTTAGCTCTCCTTCGTTTCGGCCTGCTCGGCCTTCTTCGCGTCCGGCGAGAGATACTTCTGGCGGAAGCGCTCCACGCGGCCGGCGGTGTCGACGAGACGCTGCTTGCCCGTATAGAACGGGTGGCAGTCGGCGCAGACGTCGGTATGGATGTCCGCGATGGTGGAGCGCGTCTCGAAGGTGTTGCCGCACGCGCACTTCACGATCGCGGTCGCGTACTCGGGATGGATGTCGGTCTTCATTTTATTGGACCTGCCTGTCGGTTGGAACTGACTCGGAAACAGCTGTGAAATATATCGACTTCAGGGCGTAAAAGACAAGCGGACAACGGTTTGCTCGTTTGACACCGTCCTTGAGGCCAGATAACGTTAGCCCTACTGCCCTGATCTGGTTCCCATGGCGACAGAAATGATCTCCCAGACCGCCGATTTCCTCGCGACTGTCCCGCTGTTCAGCGGGCTCCAGCGTGACGAGATCCAGAAGTTCGCCGATCTCACGCGCGAGCGCTCCTATCCCAAGGGGAGCGTGATCCTGTTCCAGGACGATCCGGGCGATTCGCTCTTCGTCCTGCGCGCCGGACGGGTGAAAGTCGTGCTCATCGGGGAAGACGGTCGCGAAGTGATTCTGGGCGTGCTGGAGCCCGGGGCGCATTTCGGGGAGCTCGCGCTGATCGACGACCAACCCCGGTCCGCCCATGTGATCGCGATGGACGACTCGCAGCTGCTCATCCTGCGGCGCGAGGACTTCCGGCGCCGGGTCGAGGCGAATGCCACGGTCGCCTGGGCCCTGCTCACGGAGCTCTCCCGCCGGCTGCGTCGCGCCGACGTGAAGATCGGCGGCCTCGTGCTGCTCGACGTGCCGGGACGCATCGCCCGCCTGCTGCTCGATCTGGCCGACGAGGCCGGAAGCGAGGCGATCGAGAAACCGCTCACGCACCAGACCATCGCGCAGATGATCGGCGCCAGCCGCGAGACGGTGTCGCGCGCGATGAAGGAGTTCCAGGACGCCGGTCTCATCACCGTCGAGCGGCGACGGATCGCGGTGGGTGATCGCGAGGCGCTCGAGAAGCGTTCTCAGGTTCGGATGTGACGCGGCATACCGCGGGCATGTGACAATTCGGCTGGCGAGTGGCCCTGCCGCGACAGCATACTGGGCAGTGTCCGATGGCTCGAGCTGCTAGATGAGTCTGACCCTGCGTTTCTGGGGCACCCGAGGCTCCATTCCGAGCCCTGGGCTCGCAACGGCGCGTTACGGCGGCAACACCCCCTGCGTGGAGTTGCGCACGGCGGAGGGCTGGCTGGTGATCCTCGACGCCGGCACCGGCATCCGGGAGCTCGGTCGGTCGCTGATGGCGCGCGCGAACGGCGACGGCGTGGACGGCGACATCTTCCTCACGCACGCGCACTGGGATCACATCCAGGGAATCCCCTTCTTCGCCCCGCTCTTCCATCGCGGTAATCGCTTCACCATCTGGGGCTCGCGCTCCCTGCAGACGAGCATCGACCGGGTCGTGCGCGACCAGATGTCGCCGGTGGTCTTCCCGGTGACCTTCGAGGAGCTCCAGGCGCGGATCGACTTCCAGGAGCTGGCCGAGGAGCGGCGCGCGGGACGCGGCTACGAGGTGGCGGCCATGGCGGTTCGGCACCCGGGTGGGGCACTCGGCTACCGCTTCACGGAGAGTAACGGAAGCGGCGGTGGACTCGTCTATGTCTCGGACAACGAGTTGAGCGCGGCTGCCCGCTACGACAGCCCGCACGAATGGCGGCGCAAGTTCGTCGAGTTCGTGCACGGGGCCGCGGTGCTGGTGCACGACACCATGTACCGGGCCGACGAGTACCAGAACTTCGTGGGGTGGGGTCACTCCACGTACGAGGACGCCGTCGAGCTGGCGATCGAGGCGTCGGTGGATCGGCTGGTACTGTTCCATCATCATCCCGAACGCACGGACGACGAAGTGGATGAGTGCGTGGCGACGTGCCGCGAGCTGGTGCAGAAGCGCGGCGCCCGACTCGACGTCATCGCCGCCGCGGAAGGAATGACTCTAATTGTCTGAGAGGACAGCGATGAACCGCATTGCCCGTTTCGCCACGATCGCCGGCGCCGCTCTCGGCGTCGCCGCGCCCGTGGCTCCTGCCTTGGCGCAGGCGGACGCGAAGCCGACCGTCGCGATCATGTTCTTCGACAACAACGTGTACTCGAAGGGCGCGCGCGACTTCGACGGCTTGGGCAAGGGCATCGCCGACTTCCTCATCGTCGAAATGTCGGCGAATCCGGGCATCCGGGTACTCGAGCGCGGGCAGGTACAGAAGCTCGTCGATGAGCAGAAGCTCGCGGCGGGCAGCCCGGTGGATCGCGAGACCGCCGTACGTATCGGCAGGCTGCTCGGCGTGGAGCACGTGATCTTCGGTGGCTACACGGCCGATCCGTCGGGCAGCGTGCGCATCGACGCGCGCGCAGTGGCCGTTGAGCAGGGCGTGATCGAGTATTCGGAGCGCATGCAGGCGAAGTCGGACGACGTGCTGACGCTGACCGGACGGCTCGCCCGCAAGCTGAACGCCGGGATGCACCTGCCGCCAATGGCCTCCAGGTCCGGCGACGCCGGTGGCGTAGCGGGGGCGCAGCAGGCCGGTGCGCCAACCGGATCGTCCAGCCTGCCGATGAAGTACGTCGTCATGTATGGCAGGGCGCTCGACCTCGCCGATCGCGGCGAGAAGGGGCGCGCCGTGGAGCTGCTGGCCGTGGTGCTCAAGGAGTACCCGGACTTCGAGCCGGCCAGGAAGGCGCGCGCCCGACTCTCGGGTGGCGGATGAGCGGGACCCGGTAGGCCACACGACCCGCGGGCGCGAGCAGCACCGCGCCGGCGGGTTCTTCGTCTCCCGTCGCATCCCACCTCCCTGCATGAAGCCTCTCATTCTCACCGCGATCGGCCGCACCATCTCCACGGCGCCCCTGGGGCGCCGGGGTGACGACGTGGAAGTACGCCGTATTCCCGCCCTGCCGACCGCGCGGGCGATCGATCTCGATCGGCCCACGGTGATCGTGCTCGACCGCGCCCTGCTCGGCAGCGCGGGCGGCGACGACGAGCGCCTGCGGGAGCTCGCGGGCGTCGTGTCGCTCATCGGGATCGGCGATGCGGACGAGCTCGACCCGCGCGACGACTTTCCGGTGGATCTGCTCACCGGCTATATCGCGGGCAATGCCACCGCAGGCGCGGTCCTCGCCGCGTTGCGTGGCGGCCTTCGCCATTCCGCGGCGCTGGTCGCCGCGCGCCGGTCCCGCCGTGATGCTGAGGAGCGCGCACGCGAGCTGGCCGAACTCACGACGATCGGCGTGGCGCTCAGCACCGAGCGGGAGCTGAGCACGCTGCTCGAGCTCATTCTCACCCAGGCCCGCCGGGTGACGTCGAGCGACGCGGGCTCATTGTATCTGGTGGAGCGCGACGAGAACGGCGTGCCGAGAAACCTGCGATTCGCCGCGGCGCAGAACTTCTCGCTGCCCACCCTGCCCTTCTCGTCGTTCACCGTCCCGATCGACCATAGCAGTCTCGCTGGCTATGCGGC
>JBBQDE010000101.1:0-8224 GCA_038319425.1 Gemmatimonadales bacterium | reverse complement strand
AGTGCAACGATCACGGCATCGCGCACCGCGCCACAGCCGACCAGCTGCGCCGCACGCGCTTTCGCGGCACGCTGAGCGTGGCGATGCAGCATGGGGCCGTCGGGCCTTTCGTGCCGCGTCCCGGACGCGGAGCGCCCGACGCCCAGTATGCGCTGTCACTCTGAAGTGCGGGCGGCGACAGCGGGCAGCGCCGAGCGCCCCATGAGCGCAGCGCCCAGCTCGCGCCTCGATAAAGGAAAACGGTGAGTGCCAAAGGCACTCACCGTTTTCAATCCTCAGCAGCGCGAGCTGGTCGTTAGTACATCCCGCCCATGCCGCCACCGCCACCGCCGCCGGCCGGGGCCGGGTTGTTCTCCTTCTTCTCGACGATGATCGCTTCCGTCGTGAGGAGGAGCGAGGCGATCGACGCGGCGTTCTGCAGCGCCGTGCGCGTCACCTTGGTGGGGTCGATGACGCCCGCCTGGACGAGATCCTCGTACGTGTCCGTGAGTGCGTTGTAGCCGAACTTGTCGTCCTTGCTCGAGCGAACCTTCTCGAGGACGATCGAGCCTTCACCGCCCGCGTTCTGGACGATCATGCGGAGCGGCTCCTCGATGGCGCGACGGATGATGTCGATGCCGATCTGCTCGTCGTGCTCGGCGACCTTGAGGCCCTTGAGCGCCTTCTGGGCGCGAATGAGGGCGACGCCGCCGCCGGGGACGATGCCTTCCTCGACCGCGGCACGCGTGGCGTGGAGCGCATCCTCGACGCGCGCCTTCTTCTCCTTCATCTCCGCTTCCGTGGCCGCGCCGACGTTGATCACCGCGACACCGCCGGCGAGCTTCGCGAGACGCTCCTGGAGCTTCTCCTTGTCGTAGTCCGAGGTGGACGAGTCGATCGCGGACTTGATCTCCTTGATCCGGCCCTGGATCGCCGTCTCTTCGCCGTTGCCGTCGATGAGCGTCGTGTTGTCCTTGTCCACCACGACGCGCTTTGCGCGGCCGAGATCGCTGATCGTCGCGTTCTCGAGCTTGAAGCCGACTTCCTCGCTGATGACGTTGCCGCCCGTGAGGACCGCGATGTCCTGCAGCATCGCCTTGCGGCGATCACCAAAGCCCGGCGCCTTGACCGCGGCGACGCGCAGCGTGCCGCGCAGCTTGTTCACGACCAGCGTGGCGAGCGCCTCTCCGTCCACATCCTCGGCGATGATGAGCAGGGGCTTGCCCTGCTGCGCGACCTTCTCGAGCACCGGCAGCAGATCCTTCATCGACGAGACCTTCTTGTCGTGGATGAGGATGTACGGATCCTCGAGCGCCGCTTCCATCTTCTCCGGATCGGTGACGAAGTAGGGCGAGACGTAGCCGCGGTCGAACTGCATGCCCTCGACCGTCTCGAGCGTCGTATCGAGTCCCTTCGCCTCTTCCACCGTGATCACGCCGTCCTTGCCGACCTTCTCCATCGCCTCGGCGATGAGATTGCCGATCTCCATGTCGTTGTTCGCCGAGATGGAGCCGACCTGCGCGATCTCCTTCTTGCCGGTGGTCGGGACGCTGATACGCTTCAGCTCCTCGATCACGGCGATGACGGCCTTGTCGATGCCGCGCTTGATCGCCATCGGGTTGGAGCCGGCTGTGACGTTCTTCAGCCCTTCGCGGAAGATCGCCTGGGCAAGCACGGTCGCCGTGGTGGTGCCGTCGCCGGCGTTGTCCGACGTCTTGGTCGCGACTTCCTTCACCATCTGCGCGCCCATGTTCTCGAGCGGATCCGACAGCTCGATCTCCTTCGCGACGGTCACGCCGTCCTTGGTGACGGTCGGGGCGCCGAACTTCTTGTCGATGACGACGTTCCGGCCCTTCGGTCCGAGGGTGACCTTCACCGCCTCGGCGAGCTGATCGACGCCGCGCTTCAGGGCAGCGCGCGCATCGACGTTGAAGTGCAGTTCCTTGCTAGCCATGGTAAGCCTCTATGCGTTGGCAGTGATTACGAGACAACCGCGAGCACATCGGACTCGCGGAGGATCAGATACTGCTCGTTGTCGAGCGTGATCTCGGTGCCGCTGTACTTCCCGTAGAGCACCTTGTCTCCAACCTTCACGGACATCGGGACGAGCTTGCCGTCCTCGTACTTGCCCGGACCTGCGGCGATGATCTCTCCCTGCTGCGGCTTCTCCTTCGCCGTGTCGGGGATGTAGAGCCCACCGCGCATCTGCTCGGTGTCCTCCGATGCTTTCACGACGACCCGGTCTGACAGCGGGGTGATCTTCACGCCGGCCGCGCTCTTGGTGGCCATAGGTAGTGCGCCTCCACTCGTATTGCGGTGAAAAAGAATGATCTTCGACTCTTGGCAATCATGTTCATGGAGTGCTAACAAGAAAGGATGATACGCACGGCGGCCCCACGAGGCAAGGGCTCGCAAGCGATTGGACAGAACCGCCGTAAATTATTGTGGGACAAATACTTGACATCTCGCTTCCCGAGGCGTCCGACGGGTCCGGCCGAGCCCGGAACCTTGTCCGGCCGGGTGCCGGCACGGGGCTCCAACCCTCAACCGGCCTTGCCTTCCCCGGCGACGACGAGGTCGAACGCCAGCGCGAGGCCGCGCAGCGTGAGATACGGGTCCACGATGTCGAAGCAGGTACAGATGGGCGCGAAGAGCTCCGCGAGCCCTCCGGTGGCGATCACCATCGGCCGCTCCGTGCCCGGCCACTCGGCCATGATCCGCCGCACGATGCCATCGATCGATTCGGCCGCACCGAACATCACGCCGGAGCGAATGCACTCCTCGGTCCGGGTGCCGATCGTGCGCGACGGCGCGATCAGCTCCGTGGCGGGCAGCTTGGAGGTGCGGCGCGACAGCGTCTCCGCGGAGCTGCGCACGCCGGGCGCGATCACGCCACCGAGGAACACGGCGTCGCGGGTGATGCAGTCGAACGTGGTCGCGGTGCCAAGGTCGACGACGATCGCATCGCGGCCATAGCGCCGGCTCGCGACCAGCGTATTGATGATCCGGTCGGCGCCGACGGTGCGCGGCTCGTCCACCGCGAGGGTGATCGGGAGGGGCGACGACGCATCGAGCAGTTCGATGCGCGGCGACCGGAGCCAGTCGCGGCACGCGTCGGCGAGCGGTTGGGTCACTCGTGGCACGACCGAGCCGATGGCGACGCCGTGTACGGCGTCCATCGGGACCGTCGCCCCGTCGAGGAAGCCGCGAAGCAGCACACCCAGCTCGTCGGACGTGCGGGGCACGTCGGTCATCATGCGCCAGTGCGCGTGAAGCGTCTCGCCGTCGAAGAGGCCGATCGTGGTCTCCGAGTTGCCGACGTCGAAGGTCAGGAGCATGCGAGCGACTCGGCGAAGGTGAGTGAGCCCGTGCGGTGCGGCGTGATGACGCCGCGCGCGTCGGCGACGTGCAGCTCGCCTTCGCGGGAGATTCCCGCCACGCGTCCGGCAGCGGGAGTGATGGCATCGCGATCGACGGCGGTATCGCGCCTGTGCCAGCGCGCCAGCTCGTCGTCGCTCAGGTGACGCGTGGCCGCGACGGCGCGGCGCAGCGCGGGAACGAGCAGCGCCAGGGCGTCGAGGCGCGACACGCCGGCCCGCAGTCCCACTCCGGGTTCCACGTCCGGCGCGCTGACGTTGAGCCCGACGCCGATCGCGACCCAGTCGGGCGCGGTGCCCCGCCAGCGGGTCTCGATGAGGATGCCGCCGAGCTTGCGCGTCCCGACCTGGAGGTCGTTCGGCCATTTCACGCCAACCGGCGCGCCGGCCAGGTCGTCCAGCGACTCGGCGGCGTAGAGCCCGCAGCGAAGCGACAGGACGTCGAGCGCACGCGCATCGGTCGGGCGCTCCACGAGCGTGAGCCACACGCCGGCGCCCGGCGCGGACGTCCATCGCCGGCCATGCCGTCCCCGCCCGGCCGTCTGTTCGTCGGCCAGAATCAACGTGCCCGACGCGGCCTCGGGGCCGACGCGGTGCGCGACGTCGAGCGTGGATCCGACCTGATCGAACAGGAGGACCGACGGAACTCCGAGACTCGCCGCGAGCGCGGCGGCGGTCACGCCGTCGTACGAACCGGCCTCGCGCGTCGCGCCCGGCGGCGCGGCGTCAGCGGAGAAAGACAAGGTAGTAGACGGCGGCCAGTACGATGCGATACCATCCGAACATCGAGAAGTCGCGCGTCTTGATGTAGCCGAGGAACGACTTGATGGCGACGATGGCGGTGACGAAGCTGACGACGAATCCCACCGCCAGCACCCCGTAGTTGCCGGCGAGCGCCGCGCGCCCCTTCACCAGCTCCAGGCCGGTGGCCGCGAGCATCGTGGGCACCGCCAGCATGAACGAGAACTCGACGATGGTGCGCTTCGAGACGCCGATCAACGAGCCGCCGACGATCGTCGCCGCCGAGCGCGAGACGCCCGGGATGACGGCGATCGCCTGGAACAGGCCGATGAGGAAAGCCCGCTTGTAGGTGATCTCGGAGAAGTCCACCTCAGTATCGGAGACGGTGCGAAACCGCTCGAAGACGATGAGGGCGATGCCGCCGATGAGCAGCGACAGCAGCACCACGGTGAGGTTGCCGAGCAGGTAGCCCTTCACGGCCTTGTACACGGTGAGTCCGATCACGCCGGTGGGAATGACCGCCACGACGAGCTTCTTCAGCACGTCCCAGTGCCAGAATTTCTTCCAGTACAGCACGACGACCGACAGGATGGCGCCGAACTGGATGATGATCTCGAAGCTCTTGACGAAGTCGGAGTCGAGCGCGAGCAGCCGACTGGCCAGGATGAGGTGGGCGGTCGAGGACACCGGAAGGAACTCCGTGATCCCTTCGACGATGCCAAGGATGAGCGCGTGAAGGAGCGACATGCGGACGGGGACTCGGCGTGAAGGTCGGCGTGCTGGCGAGATCAAGATAGATGCCCGGATGCCCGGATACCCGGGCAATCGGGCAATCGGCGCGGCTACCTCCCCAGCGACCGGGCGTAGAACTTCTCGTATTGCTCCACGACCGCATCCATGCCGAAGCGCTCGCGCGCGTCGCGCGCCGCGAGCTCGCTGGCGGCGCGCCAGCGCACCGGATCGCCCAGCAGCGAGATCGCCGCGGCGGCCATGCCATCGACGTCGCCCACGTCGCACAGCGCCCCCGTCTCTCCGTTGCGCACCACCTCGGGCAGCCCGCCGGCCCGCGACCCGATCACCGGCACGCCGGTGGCCAGCGCCTCGAGCGCGCTGAGGCCGAACGACTCGTTCTGGGTGGGCAGCAGAAAGACGTCCGCGCTCGAGAGCAGCGGCGCCACCGAGTCCAGCTTGCCGAGGAAGTACACGTCGCGTTCGACGCCCTGCAGGCGCACTTCTTCCTCCGCTTCCACGCGGTCGGGGCCGTCGCCGACCATCACGAGCACACTCGGGATCGACTTCGCGGTCTTGGCGTAGATGCGCACGACGTCCCGCACGCGTT
Source organism: Gemmatimonadales bacterium (assembly GCA_038319425.1). GTDB lineage: Bacteria > Gemmatimonadota > Gemmatimonadetes > Gemmatimonadales > Gemmatimonadaceae > AG11. Next base: position 2,788 of record JBBQDE010000101.1, on the reverse strand, counting down.
TCACGGGGCGGAAGTTGGAGACGTGCATCAGCACCTTCCGTCCCTTTGCCTGCTCCGCGAGCTGCGGCGCATAGCGCGACCGGTCGTAGACGGCGGGATCGATGAAGTTGGGGATGACCTCGATACGGCATCCAGCGCAGCCGAACGCCGCGAGGGTCTCGGTGCGCAGGTACTGCGACACGGCGGTGAGCCCGTCGGACTTCTCGATCGAGAACTTGGTGATCGGAAAGAACGACGGATCCTGGCCGACGATGGTGATGTCCGTGCCGTGCAGTGTCGTGAGCACCTTGATGTCGGGGCGCGTCGGGATCAGCATCTCCCGCGCGATCCACGCGCTGGTCGCGTGCGGGATCGCATAGTGCACGTGCAGCAGGTCGAGCTCGTGCTTGAGCACGACCTCGTGCATGCGTACCGCGAGCGCGAGGTCGTACGGCGGGTACTCGAACAACGGATACCGGCCAACGTCCACTTCATGGAAGTAGATCCGCGGCAGGAACGACGGCAGGCGGAAGGGCTGCTGGTAGGTGATGAAGTGGATCTCATGCCCACGCTGCGCGAGCGCGATGCCGAGCTCCGTCGCGACAGCCCCGGATCCGCCGTAGGTGGGGTAGCAGGTGATCCCGATCTTCATGGGCGCGTTCCGTCCCACCAGCCGCGAAGCTGATCGACGAGCGTCGCGCCGCCGCCGTCGAGGCGCGTGACGACCGCGCCCGCCAGCTGATGTCGAAACCAGGTGCGCTGCCGCTTGGCGTACTGCCGCGTCTCGATGACCACTCGCTCCACCGCCTCCGCTCGCGTGATCGACCCCTGCTCCATCTCCCGAACCGTGCGATAGCCGGAAGCGTTCCAGGCCGGCGCGTCCTCCGGCACAGCATGGATCAGGCGTTGCACCTCCTCGGGCCACCCGTGCGCGAACATGTGCGCCGTTCGCGCGGGAATCCGCCGGGCCAGCTCCACTCCCGGATCGACGACAAGATAGCGCGCCCGCCAGCGCGGCACCGTGCGGCGCTCGCGGTGCAGCTCGCTCATCCGGCGACCAGTGAGGAGCGCGATCTCGATGGCGCGCAGAAGCTGCGTCCGTCCCAGCTCGGCGCGAGCGGGATCGAGCCGCTGCACCCACCGGCGCAGCGCATCCAGCGGGAGCGTCGAGAGCTCGGCCTGCAGCTCGGCGCGGCGGGCGAGATCCATCGGAGGCTCGTCGAACAGCTCGCCGAAGAGCGCGCGCAGATAGAGTCCGGTCCCGCCGACCACCAGCGCCACACGCCCCGCGGCGGTCGCGTCGCGAATCCACCCATCGGCCTGCGCCGCCCACCAGGCGGCCGACGCGCGCTTCGCAGGGTCAAGGACGTCGACGCCGAAATGCGGCACGCTGCCTCGTTCGTCGGGCGACGGCTTCGCCGTGCCGACGTCGAAGCCGCGGTACACCTGGCGGGAGTCGGCGCTGACGACGGCCACGTCGGCGAAGCGCGCGCAGAGCATCGCCGCGTGGGTCTTCCCGGCGGCCGTTGGCCCGCAGATGACGCGGACAACCGGCAACGAGCGATCACTGTCGTCCAAAGCGGCGCTCGAGCTCGGGCCACGAGAGCTGCACGATGGTGGAACGCCCATGCACGTCGTGCGCCGGCAACCGCGTGCCGCCGAGCGCGACGAACAGCGCGCGCATCTCGCCGGCGGACAACTCGTCGCCGGCCTTGATCGCCGCCTTGCACGCGACGGTCGCCGCAAGACGCTCGTGCCGCGCGTGTGCGGCAGCCTCGCGATCGCCCGCCAGCGCCGCGAGGGTCTCGCGGAGGCATCGCTCGGCATCGAAGCGCGGGTGCGGCATCGGCACGCTGTGCACGAGCAGCGTGTGCCCGCCGAACCCCTCCACCTCGAAGCCGAGCTGCGCAAGCATGGCGCGATTCGCCTCGAATGCCTCCCCTTCCGCCGGCGCGAGATGGAGCGTGAGGGGGAAGAGCAGCCGCTGCGACGGTGACTCCCCTCGCTCGAGCATCCCCATGAACTGCTCGTACAGCACGCGTTCGTGCGCGGAATGCTGGTCGATGAGCACCACGCCGTCGTCGTGCTCGAACATCAGGTAGGTGCGCCGCAGCTGGAGGAGCGGTGGCACCGCCATCGTCGCCGGCGGCTCGAGTGTGCGCGGCGGGTCGGGGAATGGCGGTGCCGTGGGCCTCGGCTGCCGGCCGTTCGACTCCATCGCGTCGACGGCGCGCTCCGCCGGCGCGACGAACAGGCCGCCGACGGGCACGGGCGCGGCGCGCAGCAGCTCGACGTCAGCCGGTACGGAGGCCGACCAGGCGGGCGCACCGGGCGACCAGCGTCGCACGCCGAGCGACGCGCTCGCGTCGATGGTGCCGAGCGCACGCCGCACGGCATCTTCCACGGCCCGCTCCACCACCCACCGGTCGCGGAAGCGCACCTCCGCTTTCGCGGGGTGGACATTGACGTCCACGCCGTCGGCCGGCACCACGATCTGGAGCAGCAGCGATGGACGCAGCCCCGCGGTGAGGGTGGAACGGTACGCTGTGTCCGCCGCGCGCAGGATCCCGTTGTCGCGAATCGGCCGACCGTTCACGGTGAGAAAGGTGCGGCGGCTGGCCGTGCCGACATCGGATGGACGCTCGACCAGCCCGCTCACCTGGATCGCGCCGCGGACGTCCTCCACGTCGAGGAGACGGTCGGCCGCCCCGGCGCCCCAGAGCGCGGCCACGCGATCGCGCAGCGATGCCGCCGCCGGAAGCGCGAGCACCGGCTTGCCGTCGTGGGTGAGCGTGAGGCGCACGTCGCG
>JBBQDE010000100.1:0-8247 GCA_038319425.1 Gemmatimonadales bacterium | reverse complement strand
GGCAACGCGCTCGTGAACATGACGCAGTATCTCGGCGACATGGCCCGCGTGGCCGATGAGATCTCCGCCGGCCGCCTCGACGCGCAGGTGAGGCCGCGCGGCGCGGCCGACCGCTTCGGGCACGCCTTCGTCGCCATGACGCGTAGCCTCTCGGAGCTCATCGGCGACATTCGCTCGAGCGCCGACGCGATCGCCGTCGCGGCATCGCAGCTCACGGAGTCGGCGCAGGGGCTCTCCGAAGGCGCCACCGAGGAAGCGGCCAGCGTGACGCAGACGACCGGCAGCCTCGACCTTCTCAACGACTCCATCGCACGCACGGTGCGGGAGATCGCGCAGATGGACGAGATGGCGCGCCTCGGCGCGTCCGACGCCGAGAAGAGCGGCATGGCGATGGAGACGACCGTCGCCGCGATGATGTCCATCACCGACAAGGTCACGGCCATCAACCAGATCGCCGACCAGACCAACCTGCTCGCGCTCAACGCGGCGATCGAGGCGGCGCGCGCGGGGCAGCAGGGGCGCGGCTTCGCCGTCGTGGCGGACGAGGTGCGCCGCTTGGCGGACGTCTCGCGCAAGACGGCGGGCGAGATCACCGAGCTCGCCGCTCGCAGCAAGGCCACTGTGGCGGCGTCGGGCGAGCTGATCGACGGACTCGTGCCGCGCATCCGGCAGACGGCCGCCATCGTGAAAGCGGTCTCCGTCTCCTCGGCCGAACAGGTGCAGAGCCTCGACCTCGTGGGCAAGGCGATGCAGCAGGTGGACGACGTGACGCAGCGCAACGCCGCCGCAGCGCAGGAGCTCGGCGCGATGGCCGAAGAGCTCACCGCGCAATCGGAGACGCTTCAGGAGTTGATCGGGCGATTCCGCGGCGTGCGCGGCGAGAATGCGGCGCCCGCCGCCGCACCGGCGCCCGCTCCGGAGCCCGCGCCGGTTCGCGCGCGCACGTCACGTACGGTTGCGGCCTGACGCCGCCGTGAACATCCTGGTTGCCGACGACGATCGGGTGCTGTCCCAGCTCCTGTGTGCCATCGTGCGCGAGGCCGGCCACGTGCCGATCCCCGCGTACGACTCCATGCAGACCATGATGTTCGCCATGCGCCAGCCCGCCCCCGCCGTGATCATCCTCGACATCAACATGCCGGGCGGCAGCGGGCTCGATGCGCTGCGCAAGCTGAAGCTCTCGGCACGCACCTCGCCGATCCCGGTGATCGTGTTGAGCGGCAGCACCGAGCAGAATATCTCGGACCAGGTGAAGACCTTGGGTGCGCGCGAGTTCCTCTCCAAGCCGATCGACCCCGAGACGCTGGTGCGCGCCGTACGGCGCGCGCTTGGGCAGCCCGAGCCGGCCCGGTGACGCGCGAGGTGCGCCGTCGTTAGCTTGAACCGATGGCGATGCCCGACACCCGGATCCGGTCGCGCGACGAGCTGATCGCCGGCCTGCAGGGCGAGATCAAGGCGCTGGCGCGCGACCGCAACGCGGTGATCCTCGCGCACAACTACGAGCGCGCCGAGGTGCAGGACGTCGCCGATTTCGTCGGCGACTCGCTCGGCTTGTCGCGCGAGGCCGCGAAGACGCAGGCCGACGTCATCGTCTTCTGCGGCGTGCACTTCATGGCCGAGACGGCCGCCGTGCTGTCCCCCCACAAGACCGTGCTCCTCCCCGACCTCGCCGCCGGCTGCTCGCTCGCGTCGATGATCAATGCCGACCAGCTCCGGGCGTGGAAGGCCGAATACCCGGGCGCCGTCGTCGTCTCCTACGTCAACACCAGCGCCGAAGTGAAGGCGGAGAGCGACTACTGCTGCACGTCGGGCAACGCGGTGGAGATCGTCAACGCCATCCCGGCCGATACCGAGATTCTCTTCTGCCCCGACATGTTCCTCGGTGCGCACGTGAAGCGGATGAGCGGCCGCGACAACATCAGGATCTGGATGGGCGAGTGCCACGTGCACGCGGGCATCGACCCGGAAGACATCCGGCTGCGCCGCGCCGAGCATCCGGGGGCGGAGTTCCTGATCCACCCCGAGTGCGGCTGCTCCACGAGCGTGCTCGAGGCGATGTCGGCCGGGGACGTGGATCCCGACGGCGTGCAGATCCTCTCCACGGAAGGGATGATCAAGCGCCCGGCGCTCTCCGACGCCGACGAGTTCATCGTCGCGACGGAGGTGGGGATCCTGCATCGTTTGCGGCGCGAGAATCCGTCGAAGCGCTTCTTCGCGGCGAACGAGAAGGCATCGTGCGCGTACATGAAGGTGACCACGCTGCCGAAGGTGAAGCGCGCGCTCGAGCACATGCAGCACCGCATCACGGTGCCGGCGCCGGTGGCGAGCCGCGCGCGGCGAGCGATCGAGCGCATGATCGCGATCGGGGGGCAGCATCCGCTGAGCCCCGTTCCCGACAGGACGGTGGACCCGGGCGAATAGCGCCGGCCGCCGCACGCAGGAGGGATCATGGAGAGGGAGCGACAGGATCAGGAGCGCCGCCGTCCGCCGCGCACCATCACTCCACTGACCACGCCGGCGATCGGCGGCGTGGGGATGCTCCGCTTTCCATATAGTCACGACGAGCTGCGCGCGCTGGTGAAGAGCGCCCTCGACGAGGATGGGGCGTTCAACGACGTGACGACGCTCGCCACCGTGGTGTCGGACCGCCGGGCTCGCGGCCGGCTCGTGGCGCGCCGCGCCGGCGTGGTGTGCGGCGTGCCGCTGGCCGTCGAGGCGTTCTGCATGCTCGACCCCAAGGTGACGATTCGCGTGGACCAGGAGGACGGCGCGCGCGTCGACCGTGGCGAGTCGATCCTCTACCTCACGGGGCACGCTCGCGCGCTGCTCGCGGCCGAGCGGGTGGCGCTCAACTTCATGCAGCGGCTCTCCGGCATCGCCTCGCTCACCGCCAAGTACGTGGACGAGGTGCGTGGCACCAAGGCCAAGATCCTCGACACGCGCAAGACGACGCCGGGCTGGCGCCTGCTCGAGAAATACGCCGTGCGATCCGGCGGCGGGTCGAACCATCGGCTCAACCTCTCGAGCGCGGTGCTGATCAAGGACAACCACCTCGCGGCCGTGGACGGCGACGTCGCCGTGGCGGTGCGCCGCGCGCGCGACCTCGCGCCGGCCGGTACGAAGGTGGAAGTGGAGTGCGAGTCCATCGAACAGGTCCAGGCGGCACTCGACGCGAGCGTGGACATCGTGATGCTCGACAACATGTCGCCGTCGCAGATGACCGAGTGCGTGCGCCTCGTGGACGGCCGTGCCATCACCGAGGCGTCGGGCGGGGTGAACCTCGATACGGTGCGACGCATCGCGGAGACGGGGGTGGACTGGATCTCGGTGGGCGCGCTGACGCACTCGGCGCCGGCGCTCGATCTTGCACTCGACTTCGAGTAGCCCCGCCGGATCAAGGGGTCAGACCCCTTGAACGGTCGGATCAAGGGGTCAGAGTCGTTGTAAATAATGCCTGTGATTCACGACACGCCCGTTCCGCGCGGCACGCCCGTCTGGGTCGTCGGGCCCGCGCCGGAGCTGCCACGCCTCGACGGCGACATCGAGGTGGACGTGTGCGTCGTGGGACTCGGCGGCTCCGGGCTGGCGTGCGTGCAGGAGCTCGTGCGGCTCGGCGCGCGCGTCGCCGGTGTGGAGTCGGGACGCGTCGGCGGCGGCGCGGCCGGGCGCAACGGCGGGTTCCTGCTCGCGGGGCTCGCGCTCTTCTATCACGACGCCGTGGCGCGGTACGGACGCGAGACCGCTCGCGCGCTCTACCGTCTCACCCTCGGCGAGCTCGATCGGATGGAGGAGGAGACGCCGTCGCTCGTGTCGCGCAGCGGCTCGCTGCGCATCGCCGACTCCGACGAGGAGCTCGCGGACTGCGATCGACAGCTGGACGCGATGCGCGCCGACGCGCTGCCCGCCAAGCGGTATGTCGGGCCGGAGGGCGATGGGCTGCTCATCCACGGCGACGGCACTTTCCAGCCGCTCGCGCGCTGCCGCACCCTGGCGAAGCGCGCGGTGAGCGACGGCGCGCTGCTCTTCGAACGGTCGCCCGTCACGCGCATCGATGCGTCAGTCGTGCGCACCGAGCGTGGTCTCGTGCACGCGACGCACATTGTCGTGGCCGTCGACGGTGGACTCGAGCGGCTTCTCCCCGAGCTCGCGCCGCGAGTCCGCACGGCGCGGCTCCAGATGCTCGCCACCGAGCCCACGACCGAGATCACGCTCACGCGGCCGGTGTACGCGCGCTGGGGTTACGACTACTGGCAGCAGCGTCCCGACGGCACCATCGCGCTCGGCGGTGCGCGCGACATCGGCGGCGAGAGCGAATGGACGGCCAACGCAACCCCGACGGCCGTGGTGCAGGCGGCGCTGGAGCGGCGACTCCGCGAAAACCTCGGCGTGCACGCGCCGATCAGCCACCGCTGGGCGGCGAGCGTCGGCTACACGCCCGACGGCCTGCCGGTCGTGGCCGAGGTGCGGCCAGGGGTGTGGGCGCTCGGCGGCTACTCCGGCACTGGGAACGTGATCGGCGCGCTGCTCGGCAGAGGGATGGCGCGGTGGCTGCGGGCGGAGGATGATGCGCTGGTGCGGCCGTTCATCGAGGCAGCGGCTGGCTGAGAACTGCGCACTGCAGTACGCGGGTATACCGGTACCCCGTACGGGGACTGGCATACGGCTCCCACCAATTCGGCACGCGTTTGGAAGGATCGGTAACGAGGCAAGCACCGAATCCGGGCAGGATGAGCGTGGCGTCAGTGTCCGTCGCCGCAGGTTGGCATCGGCACATTGCTGGGGGTGTTCCGCCATGCCGGGCACCCAGTACAGGTCTACCCGCGTACTGCAGCGCGCCGCTATCGAGTGAGGCTTTCCCTCTCACCTCACGCCCGCACGTGCCTCACCTTTCCCTCATGCCCACGCGTCAGACGATGATCGAGCAGCTGGTGCGGCGCGCCCTGAGTGTGCCGCTCCTCGGCAAGCTCGCCGGCGCCAACCTGCTCATCGTCTTCGCCGCGCTCGTCGGCGTCGCGGCCGAGCGGCGCTTCAATGCATCGGGCAACGTCGTCCCCATTCTCGGCGTGGCCCTTGGCACGAGCCTCATCGTCAACCTCGTGCTCGTGTACGTGGCACTCCGCCCGCTCAATGATCTGGAAGTGACTGCGACGCGCGTCTCCGCCGGCGACCTGGAAGCGCGCGTCGCGCCGAGCGTGCTCGCCGACCGCGACATGGCGCGCGTCGGCACCACGCTCAACACGCTGCTCGACCGGCTCACCGAGGACCGCGACCGGATGCGGCGACTCGCGGCGCAGGTGATCAGCGCCCAAGATGAGGAGCGCGCCCGCGTCGCGCGCGAGCTGCACGACTCCACGGCGCAGATCCTCACCGCGGTGATGCTGCAGCTCGGCGTGGCGGCGCGCGAGAGCGACTCGCCGGCGCTCACCGCGCGCATCGCCACGCTGCGCGAGCTGGCGTCGGACGCGCTCGAGGAGGTGCGCACGCTCTCGCACACCATGCATCCCCGCATCCTCGACGACCTGGGGCTCGCCGCGGCGCTCGAGTGGCTGGGCCGGCAGACGCGCGATCAGACGTCGCTCGACGTGCGCGTGTGCGCGGCGGCCGGCGACGGCCAGATTCCCGCGCCGCTCGCGTCGGTGCTGTATCGTGTGGCGCAGGAAGCGCTGCGCAACACGGTCCGTCATGCCGACGCCCACGCGGTCGAGATGCGTCTCCGGCAGGAGGGGGGCGCCGCGGTGCTGGAGGTGGCCGACGACGGCACGGGATTCGACGTGCGAAGCGCCGAGGAACGCCGGCCGGGGATGGGACTGTTCAGCATGCGGGAGCGCGTGGCGCTGGTGAACGGCCGGTTGGTCGTCACGAGCGCGCCCGGCCGCGGCACGCGCATCGTGGCGACAGTGCCACTGACGAACTGAGGGTGAACCGACGATGACGACGATTCGAGTCATGCTGGTGGACGATCACGCGATCGTCCGCACCGGACTCCGCGCCGTGCTGGGCGCCGCGCCGGAGATCGAGGTGGTGGGCGAGGCGAGCGGGGGCACGGAAGCGACGAGGCTGCTCTCGACGCTGGCGGCCGACGTGGTGGTGATGGACATCTCGATGGCGGATGGCGACGGGATCACCGCCACGCGGGCGATCACGAAGGGAAACGCGAGCGCGCCGCGCGTGCTCGTGTTGACGATGCACGCCGAGGAGGCCTATCTGGAAGCAGTGCTGGAGGCGGGCGCGTCGGGCTATCTGATGAAGAGCACCGCCGACCGCGAGCTGGTGCAGGCGGTGCGCACCGTGGCACGCGGCGAGGTGTGGGTGCAGCCGTCGGCAGCGCGGGTGCTGGCGCGCGGGGTCCAGCGGCGCGAGGAGCACGCCACGGATCGCGCGCGCTTCGAGCGGCTCACCGATCGCGAGCGCGCCGTGATGCAGCTGATCGCGCAGGGCTATACCGCGCCGGAGATCGGCGAGCAGCTCACCATCAGCCCGAAGACGGTGGATACCTACAAGCAGCGGATCAACGACAAGCTCGGGCTCACCCATCGCGCCGACTACGTGAAGCTCGCGTTGAAGCTCGGCCTCCTCCAGTCGCCACCCTGATGACGATGTCGCTCCCGACCTTCGACAGCACCGTGCGGCTGGCGATCCAGCGCGCCTTCATCGACGGCCGGCCGACGCCGACCCCTACGAGCATCGGCCGCGATGTCGGTGCCGGCGTCGCGGAAGTGTCCGCCGCGTTCGACCGGCTCGCAGACGGGCGCGTCATCGTGCTGACGGCGGGCACGCGCGACATCATGATGAGCGCGCCGTTCGCCGCCCAGCCGACCGACTTCACGGTCACCGTCGCGGGGCGCGCGCATTACGCCAACTGCATCTGGGACGCGCTCGGCGTGGCCGCGATGATGAATGCCGACGCCGACGTCCGGACGCGGTGCCCTGACTGCGGACTGCCACTCGCGATCACCGTGCGCAGTGGCGCGGCGACCGCGACGCCGGCCGGCTGCGTGGCGCACTTCGCCGTACCGGCCGCGCACTGGTGGCCGAACATCGCCTTCACCTGAAGCACGATGCGACTCTTCCGGTCGGAAGAGCACGTGCAGCGCTGGTCCGCGGCGAAGGGCATCCCGCTGGGCGCGGTCTTTTCCGTGGACGCGCTCTGGATGCTCGCGCGGCGCTGGTTCCACGACCGTCTCTCTCCCTCGTGGCGGCGACGCACGATGGAGGAAGCCCACGCCGACTTCGCGCACGCCAGCCTCACCGGCCCATTCTGGCGGCTCGATGGATAGTGCAGGACACGTCGGCGCGCCGCGCCGAAATCATCCGCTGCTCCAGTCGTTCGGTCGCTCGGCTCTCGCGCTGGCGCGCTGGCGCATCGTCGGCGACGTCCCGGTCCTGCCGAAGTTCGTCGCGATCGTGGCGCCGCATACGTCGAACTGGGATTTTCCTGTCGGCGTGCTGGTGATGTTCGCGCTCGACCTGAAGGTCCACTGGTTCGGCAAGGACACGCTCTTTCGCACGCCGCTTGCCCCACTCTTCCGACGACTCGGCGGCCGTCCAGTGAATCGCGCCACGCCCGAGGGCGTGGTGGACGAGATGACGGAGATGGTGCGCGCGGAGCCGACGTTCATCCTTGCGCTCGCGCCGGAGGGAACGCGCAAGCGGGTGGCGCGGTGGCGCACGGGCTTCTATCACATCGCCGAGCGCACCGCCATCCCGATCCTGCCGGTGAGCCTCGACTGGTCACGGCGCGAAGTCACCCTCGGCACGCCGATGCTGCCCACCGGCGATCTGACCGCCGATCTCGCGACATTGCACACCTTCTATCGGCGGGAGATGGCACGGAACCCCGATGCATTCTGGGAGTCCGAGTAGCTCGGGAAGGGCGGTACGTACAGGTACAGCGGCCCTGGTACCCGGTACGTTGTCGTACACTGCGTCGAAGGGCACCCCGGAATCGATTCGGTGTGCCGTTCGCTGTTCCGGTGTGTACAGCTCCGTACCGCGTACCTGGTACCCTGTACCCTGTTCCCTGTACCGTACCGCCGTTGACGTTGACCTATAGATCCGCACAGCTCTTCACGATGGCGCTACAGCTCCGGCAGAGCAGCTTGCAGTTCCGCCACCACAGGCCCGTCGACCCGCACAGGTCGCACGTCTCCGCGTCCGGCGACGGCTGCGCCGGCGATGGCCTGCGCCGCGAGGGAGACACCTCGTGCGCGTTCGGCGGCGCAGAGAGCGGAGGCTGATTCATCGGGC
>JBBQDE010000099.1:0-8288 GCA_038319425.1 Gemmatimonadales bacterium | reverse complement strand
CATCGCCTCGACCTGGTCGTGGGTGACGTAGACGGTCGTGGTCTTCAGCCGCCGCTGGAGCGCGCCGATCTCGATGCGCATCTGGGCGCGCAGGCCGGCATCGAGATTGGACAGCGGCTCGTCGAACAGGAAGACGGCGGGTTCGCGCACCATCGCCCGGCCCATCGCCACACGCTGCCGCTGTCCCCCTGACAATGCTTTCGGCTTGCGGTCGAGCAGCGGTCCGAGCCCGAGCATCCCGGCGGCCCACGCCACGCGCCGCTCGATCTCGGCCGGCAGCAACTTCCGCAAACGGAGGCCGAGCGAGAGGTTCTCGCGCACCGTCATGTGCGGGTAGAGCGCGTAATCCTGGAACACCATCGCCACGTCGCGGTCGCGCGGGGGCAGGGCCGTGACGTCCCGGTCGCCGATGTGGATCGTGCCGGCTGTCACCGACTCCAGCCCCGCAAGCATGCGCAGGATCGTGGACTTGCCGGAGCCGGAGCCGCCGACGAGCACGAGCAGCTCGCCGTCGGCGACCTCGAGGTCGAGCGCCTCGACGACGACCGTCCCATCGAACGACTTGGAGAGCTTGGTGAGGCGGACGGTGGGCATGGGGAAAGTGAGAAAGTGAGAAAGTGAGAAAGTGAGAAAGTGAGAAAGTGAGAGAGTGAGAGAGTGAGAGAGTGAGAGGGAACAGCAGGGCGGCGTTGAAATGGTCACGCGGTACAGCGGGGTGTGGCGCTATCTCCATCTCATGCAAAACCCAGCCAATCGTCATGTCACTCCCTTCTCACCTTCTCACCTTCTCACCTTTTCACCTTCTCACCTTCCCTCACCCCTTCACGCCCGCCCCCGCCATGCTCTCGATGAAGCTTCGCTGCAGGAACATGTAGGCCACCACCACTGGAATCACGAGGACCATCGCCGAGGCGAGCGACACACCGAGCGAGCCCGCGCCGCCGCCGAGGGCGAAGACGGTGAGCAGCTGCGGCAGCGTCATGAGATGTTCGTCGCGCACGACGAGGAGCGGCCAGAGCACCTCGTTCCACGAGCCCATGAAGGTGAAGATCGCAACGATCGACAGCGCCGGCTTCGCGAGCGGCCAGAAGATCGTGAACAGGATCCGCAGCTCGCCCATGCCATCCATCCGCGCCGAATCGACGAGCGACTGCGGGATCTGGAGGAAGAACTGCCGGAGCATGAGGATGGCGGTCGCGTTGAAGAGATAGGGCACGATCAGCGCGGTGTACGAGTCGATCCAGCCGATCTGCACCATCAGCGTGTACAGCGGGATGAGCGTGAGCTGTCCCGGCACCAGCAGGACGATCAGGGTGACCGCCTCCAGCGTCGCGCGGCCGCGAAAACGCAGGCGCGCCATCGCGTACGCCGTGATCGACCCGAACACCAGTACGGAGGCAGTGATGGTCGTGGCGACCAGCGCGCTGTTGAGCAGGGCGCGGCCGAACGGTGCCCGCGCCCACATGGTGCGGTAGTTGTCGAACGTCGCGTGCACCGGCACGAGCGCGATCGTCCCCACCTCGATCGGCGGCTTGAGCGAGCTGCTCGCCATCCAGAGGAATGGGTACAGGAAGGTGAGCGCGGCGAGCCCGAGGCCCACGTACAGCGCGACCCTCGCAAGGACTTTCACAGCGCCTCCGCCCGGCCGAGCAGCCGCCGTTGGATGGCGACGACGGCGCCGATGATCAGCGCGAGCGCGACGCCGATGGTGGCCGCGTAGCCCATCTTCTGGTACGAGAAGGCGTTGGTGTAGAGATACAGCACGATCGAGTAGGTGCGCCGCAGCGGACCGCCCCCCGTCATGACGTACGGCTCGATGAAGAGCTGGAAGCCGTTGATCGTCGAGAGGGTGAGAACCAGGATCGTCTGCGGCAGCAGAGTCGGCAGGGTGAGATATCGGAAGCGCTGCCACGCCGTCGCGCCCTCGATCTCGATCGCCTCGCGGCAGCTGCGCGGGACGTTCTGCAGCCCGGCGAGGTAGATGATCACGTAGAAGCCGACGTTCTTCCACGTCACCATCACCGCGATGGCGGGCATGGCGGTACGCGGATCGGTGAGCCACGGCACCGGCGCCACGCCCACGTGCGCGAGCAGCTTGTTGATCAACCCGACGTCAGTCGCGTACAGGTTGCTCCACAGGATGGCGACGACCGCGCCCGAGATGACGACGGGGAGGAAGAACGCCGCGCGCCAGAACGCGCGCAGCACGAGCGGCCGGTCGAGCGCGAGGGCGAGGGCGAGCGCCGTCGCGATCTGCAGCGGCACGTGGATGGCGAGAAAGATGAAGGTGTTGGCCACCGCACGCCAGAAGCGCGCATCGGTGGCGAGGTGCCGCAGGTTGTCGAGGCCGGCGAACGACGGAACGGTGACGAGATCCCAGTGCGTGAACACCAGCACGACGGCGAACAGCACCGGATACGCCGCGAAGGCGAGGAGGAACGCGGCGAAGGGGGCCGACAGTTGCCACCCCGACCGCTCCTCAGCGCGCATGAAGCATCTTCTCCGCTTCGGCCGCGGCCTTGGTCAGCGCCTCGCGCACCGGAACGATGCCGTAGATCGCCGACGCTTCGTACGCCTCCGACAGGCTGTCGAAGATCTCCACGACGTCGGGATCGAGATCGAGATCGCGCGTGTGCTCCACGTACGTCGCATACGTCGTCAGCGTCGGCCAGCGAGCGAGCGAGGCGGTGAAGCGCGCGTCCGTCGCGAGCGCGCGACGATAGGGCAGCTGGCTCGCCATCTCGATCAGCAGGCGGTCGGCCGCGGGCGAGGTGAGAAACGCGACGAAGCGCGCCGCCTCGTTGGGGTGCTTCGTGGTGGAGAAGACGGCGATGCTGCGCAGGTCGGCAAATGCGTAGCGGTCGCCTGGCGCGATGCCCTCGGCAGCCGGCACGGGCACGACGTCGTAATGCAGCCCCGGCATCTTCATCTCCTCCAGCTCGCGCACGAACCAGGGACCGATGATTTTCATCGCCACCGTCGCGTCGACGAACGGATCGCGCCCCAGCGCGAAGTTGGTGCGCGGCAACACGCCTTCGTTGAAGCCGGTGCGCAGGAGCGTCATCGCCGACACGGCCGCCTCGTTGTCGAACGTGACCTTGCCGTCGTGCACGAGGGTTCGGCCGCCGGAGCTGGCGAGGTAGAGCGGATAGAAGTCGTAGAACCGCTCGAACCATGTCGTCTTGAGCGGCGCCCAGAGTGCCCACCGGTCGAGTCGGCCGTCGCCGTCGGTGTCGCGCGTGAGCCGCCGAAAGGCCGCGAGCAGCTCGGGTTGGGTGCGTGGCGGCACGACTGCGGCCTCGCGCAGCAGGTCCACGTTGTACATCAGCATCTCGGGATTCGTCTTCCACGGGAAGGCGTAGATCCCGCCGTCAGGCAGTCGCAGCGACCCGAGCATTTCGGGACTCGTGCGCTCGGCCAGCCGCGCGGCCGTGGCGACGCGATCGTCGAGGCGCACCACGCTGCCCGCGCGCACGAGACGCGACAACAGCGCGGACGACACGTTCGAGCTGACGTCAGGTGTCGCCTTCGCAACGATCGCCGCCAGCAGCACCTCCTCGGACGACCGTCCAGCCGGCAACGGCTGCACCCTGACCTGTACGTCCGGGTGCGCGGCGTTCCACTCCGCGGCGAGCCGCGCGGCGAGACGCACTTCGATCGGGTTGGCGGCCGGCCAGTACGTGAGCACGATCGGCGACGCCGCCGCGCTCGCAGGCTCGATGTCGATACCCGTTCCCACACGCCGCACGACGACGCGGCCGCCGGCGGGACCGGCATACTCCCGGCGGTCGGGCACGGCCGCGAGCGAGACGCTCGGCGCCGCCACCGGACGGAAACGGAGCTGGTCCGCGGCGTCCGGATCTGCCGCCACTCGCTGCAGCGCGAGCAGCGCTTCGATCGTGGACTCCGCGCCGGCATTGCGATTCACCGTGATCGGCGACGGCCCGTCGATGCCGTCGAAGGTTCGGCCGGTCGACTCGTCATACATGCTCACCCGCGCGGCGTTCGCGCCCATGAACCAGCCGGCCGCCACGCCGGCGAACACGGCGTACCGCCGGTCGCCCGTGGCGTCGGCGAGTGCGAGGTAGCCTTCGACGATCGGCCCCACGCCGTACGCGATCTGTGGATACCAGCTTGTCACGCCGTCGGGCGAGATGGACGACGGAATTGCGCCCGCGAGGAGGAAGCGCCCCCAGAGTGCGTCCGCCTCCTTTCGCGCCGCGCCGGCGAAGTCCGATCGTTGAAGAACGACCGCCGCGGTGGCGAGCGCTTCCACCGACCTCGCGCCCCAGGCGTGCCACGCCGCGTCCGGCCGATCGAGCCTCGCCCGCCACGGCGCGGTGCTCGATCCACCAGTGGATAGCGGCACGAGCAGGTCGGCCATGCGCGCCGCGAGCGCGGCGTATTCCGCCGACGGCTCGACGCGCTGAAGCGCGAGCACGCCGAGCAGCGCCTCCGCCGTCGCCGTCGCCGAACCGCCGAGCAATCGCCCGGCGCTCGCCTCCCGCCCCACGCGCGCGATCGCTCGGTCGAGCACGACACGCAGCGGCGCGAGCGGCACGGAGTCTGCCGCGCCGAGCACCCTGACCGCTTCGCCGAGCGCCCAGACGCTGCGCGCACCCCAGTACGACATGCTCTTCCGGCTGCTCGGCGCGGTGCGGTTCAGTCGTCCTGCGGCATCCACGAAGTTCACGAACTCGCCGTCGCCCTGCTCCATCGCCGCGACAAAGGCGAGCAGTCCCAGCGCGTCGGCGCGTGCGACCGTGTCGCCCGTGGACTCGAAGGCGCGGAGGAAGACGACGGCGGCGCGAGCGGCGTCGTCGACGCTGGCGATCCCTTCGTAGCCGTCGCGCGCCGGTGAACCGGTGGGCCGATAGTCGGGTGCCTCGGCGTACAGCGACACGACCCGAACGGGCTTTCCGCTCACCACCACGGGAAGAACGAGACGGCGCAGGTGGTGCAGCGACACATGCAGCGGCGCGGCGCCCCGCGACTCTGCATCCGACGGCGACCGGCGAGCGCAGGCGGACATCGCGAGCGCCGCCAGCACTGCCACCGCCGCGCGCCTCACAGCGGCACCCCACTCTCGCCGTTCGCGATCGCCGCGCTGATCGACTCGAGCAGCGCGCGAGTGTTCACCCGCGCGCCGCCCACGGCGACGTCCGCCGCGCCGTAGTACACGAGGAGATCGTCACCGCGCTCCACCAGCCCCTGCGGAAAGACGACGCGAACTCCGGTAACGAAGTTCGCCATGTCCACCTGCGGGATGTCGCGTTGCTCGATCTCGTACGGCGCTTCGGGCGTGAGCGCCGGCTCGGCCGACACATACAGCACCTTCGCCGGATCGTGCAGGTCGAGCAGGCACCAGCCCATCGAGTAGACGTTGCCCTCCGCGATGGTGGTGGCGCCGTGAAACGGAAGCAGCCAGCCGATGGGTGTGCGAACGGGCGGTGCGCCGGCGCCGACGCGCGAGCTGCGCCAGGTGCCGGGGCGAGGGCCGAGCACGGTGGTGCCGGTCACCGGCCATTCGTCTTCCAGCGAGCGAACCCGCACCTGTTCGATCCGGGGCATCGGCCGGTGGAGGATCACGTACTCTCCGTCGACCTTTTCCGGGAACACCACGCAGTTCTTGTTCTCGCCCGCGATGCGCGGGCCGTGGCGACGGTACCGCTCCGGCGCGAGCAGGTCGTCAGTGGTGATGAGGCAGACGCGCGGGCCGATGGGTGAATAGCCGGTGTAGGTGATCGCGTAGCGACCCTCGTCGGTGAGCCACGTGACGCGAGCATCCTCCACTCCCCACATCTCGTAGGGTGCTTCACGCATCACGCCCGGTCGGATCTCGTCGATTCGCTCTCCGTCGCTCGAGAGAGCGAGGGCGAGCATCGACCGGCGGCTGTCTTCCTCGAACACGCGCACGATCAGCACTACCCGTCCGCTGCCGCGATCGATCGACGCCCCGGGGTTGAAGGCGCCACTCGCGCGGGCAAACGTGATCTGCGAAGGAACGACCAGCGGGTTGCTGCGCATGCGCTGCAGCGGGGAGATGCGGGTCACCGGGTATGCTGTGCTCCGGCCCGCGCCGAGGCAAGCGTCGATGTGACGGAGTGGCGGGGGAAATGCATCGCTCGCCGGCGCGAGCTCACCTTTACGAGGGAAATCGACGATGCGCCGTGTCTTCGCACTCTGCCTCCTGCTCACGCTCAGCGCGGAGACGCGCGCGCAGTCGGCCGCCGCGGTCGCGGGCAATCAGGACGGTCCCGTCGCGCGCGCGCTGGTAGCGCTGGAGAATGGGTGGGCGCGGGGCGTCGTTCGTCGCGACACCGCGCTCTTTCGCCGGATGCTCGATCCCCGCTTCGTGTACACCGAAGACGCGGCGGTGATGAACAAGGACGAGGTGATCGCGTCGATCCGCGACGGCGACCGCGTCGAGGTCGCGTCCAACTCCGACATGCTCGTGTACGATCACGGCGGCACCGCCGTCGTCGTCGGGATCCTGCGCCTGAAGGGGACGGGAAAGGGCGGCGCGTTCGACCGGCACTACCGCTTCACCGATACCTGGATGCGGCGCGGCGGGACATGGCGCATCATCGCGGCGCAGGATTACCTGATGCCACGGTAGTCGGGCTTTTCCTGGAAGCCGGGGCCACATTCGCGTGCGCGCTCCGCTTCACGGCCGTGAAACGCGCTCCGCCTCACGACCGAGCCAATCCCTATACAATCGGGCGAAGTGATGCTCGGGGTCGCGATAGTACTCGTCGGCACTGACGTCGAGTAGTCGCACACGCGGCGCCGGCATACCGAGGGCACCGGCGTCGCGCCGCGCCCGCAGTGCGCGGAAGACTGCGGCGGCCGGCTTCTCGGTGCCGTCGGCGCGCACGAGCCCGAACGTTCGCTCGCGGACGGCGGTCGAGAATGGTGGACGGCCCCACAGTCGCCGATTGTAATCGGCATAGCACCACGCATAGGCGCCGGCCGCGCCCGTGCGCACGAGTCGCTCGAGGACCAGCTCGTAGTAGCGCGCGCCCTCGTCTTCGGACGCGAGGTACTGCGCGCGCGGTACGCCGAGGAAGTCGTCCGTGATGGTGGTGCCCGGGGCGCCGGGAGGCGCGGTGCAGAGCCCGAACTCCTGCATCAGCGTCCGCCGGCCGCTGTGCGCCAGCTCCGCGGTCAGCACGCACGAGAACGGAACCAGCTCGGGGTCCAGGAAGTCGCGCGCCACGTCGCTGTAGAGCGGATAGGCGTGCATGACGTCCTCGTCGGCGACGGCGGCGAGATCGTCCACGCGCATGTTGTTGGCCGTGCTGAGCGACGGCAGGTGCGCGCCGATCTGGATCGGCACACCCGGCGCATGCAATCGAATCGTCGTCGCCAGCCGAGCGGCCCAGCCCGCGCCGGCCTCGCGCGATCGTGGCCGCTGGGCATCGTCGATCTCGTTCGCGAGGTCGAAGGCGCGGATCGCCGCGCTTCCGGCGAGGGCACGCGCGCATGTCTCGGCCAGCAGCGACTGCGCGTCCAGCAGCGGATCCGCGTACAGATCGCGCGGCGTGCCGGCCGCATCGCGCATCCAGTCGGGCCACCAGATGCAGCCGCTCATGTTGAGGACCATGAGCGTTGGGACGACGCGGAGTCCGGCGTCGCTCGCGACCCGACACACATCGACCAGTCGCGTCACCATCGTGGAATCCACGATGCGGGGGCCGGGAAGGAAGTCTCGCGTGAGCAGAAAGATCCGCACGACGTCGAATCCCAAGTCCGCGATGTGCGCCATCTCGTCGCGCACCTCGGCCACGTCGTGCTCGACCCACATGTACATGGCGCGGCGGCGGGGCCAGTAGTTGATGCCGAGCTCGAAGGTCATTCGCGGTACGAGATGTTGGAATGACGACGACGGCGCCGAATTCTGCCTCACTCCAGCCCATCGAGAATGTCGACGAGCGATAGATCCGCCACCGCCGTCACTCCGTCGGCCGCCCCATAGTACACACGCACGCGGTCGCCGTCAGCGACCAGCCCGCAGCTGAACACCACCCCGCCGAAGAAACCCTCACGCTCGTACGGCGTCTCCGGTTTCAGCACCGGCTCGCGCGAACGGCCGATCACGCGCGACGGGTCGTCCGCGTCGAGCAGCAGCGCACCGAGCGAGTAGGTCAGCGGCGACTCCGTCACGCCGTGATAGATCGCCAGCCAGCCGTCGTGGCGGCCGGACTTCACACGGAAGGGCACCGCACCCCCGCCGATCTTCGCGTCGTCCCACGCGCCGGCGCGGGCGGTGGCGATCTGCTCGTGGC
>JBBQDE010000098.1:0-8323 GCA_038319425.1 Gemmatimonadales bacterium | reverse complement strand
CGGTCACGAGGTTGCGGAGGTCCGACTTCATCGCGGCCGTGTAGGCCTTGGTCTTCGTGTTGGCGAACTTCGGGATCGCGATCGCGGCCAGAATGCCGATGATCACGACGACGATCAGAAGCTCGATGAGCGTGAAGCCCTTACGAATGTGCTTGGTCATTGGAGGTCACCAAGAGAGGGTAGGAGGGCTCGACGGCGTCGCCGAACGGTCTCTGATGGAGCGTGAACGACCCGGTAGAAAGCAAGCGGTGGGCCGCGGAGGAATATACTGTAAGTCATTGTGCCATCGATACTTGCAATTGCACGCGTAATCATCTGACCAAAATGTATGGTCAGATTATGCAACTGCGCTTTCACTCTGCGAGACGGCCCGAAGGGATCCCGGGAGCTACTTCCCAGTCATCCGTTTGCCTGCTCGGGCGGGTTTCGCCGAAGTCCGTATTTACGGCAGGAGGTCCAGCGCCGCCCAGCTCTTCGGACCCACGATTCCGTCCGGGACCATGCCGCGCGCCCGCTGAAGCTCGCGCATTGCCGCTTCCGTCTTCGGTCCAAACGTCTCGATCGGGTCGACGCCCAGCTTTCGCTGCACCTCCTTCACCAGCTCGCCGCTCGATCCGCGGCGCAGCGTCGGCCGCCCGGACGCGGCGCCGGCCGTCGGCGGCTCGAACGCCGGAATCATCGCCGGCATCGGCATGGTGCCGGCGAGGATCGCCGCGATCGCGCCACGGAACTCGATCATGTTGAAGACCGGATCCTGCTTGCGACCGGCGGGGAGGGCGTACTCCTTGTGCGCGGCGCAGGCCATGGCGGGTTTGCCGATGAACTTCAGGATGGCCGCCACGCCGCGCTGGTAGGCGTCCACCTGGACCGCGGGCCAGGGAAAGTCGTTCGCACCGCCGGTGTTCTCCGCCTCGATGCCGATGAAGTTGGAGTTGCCGTTCGTCACGTCGTTCCAGATGCCGGCGCCGGCGTGGTTGCATCGCCCTGCGGCGATGACGTAGAACGTGCCGTCGCGCCCCAGGCCGAGCTGCGAGAGAGGACCCGACAGGTCGGATCGTCCGTCGATGAGCAGTTGGAGCGTCGGCATGTTGCCGTGGCGTTCGCCGCCGGTGTGATGACAGATCACACCGAGCACTTCACCCATCTCCGCGCGACCGCGAGTCTCCCATCCAGGAACGAGGGCGACCTTGAGGCCGGCCGATTTGAGGACGTGCGGCAGCCACACGAGCGAGAATGGCATGTCAGGCGACGCCTCCCTCGGCGGGGGGGAGGTCTTCGTCGGCCGTGACCACGCCCACGCCCGACATCTCGACATCGCATCCGTCCTCGCCACTCTTCTCGTCGCGCGGGCTCGGCGCCCGGGCCGACGCGACCGACGCGAGCGCCAGCGGAATGCGCGCGGCCGGGCGCGCGACGATCGCCGTTTCACCTGCCGCCGCGACCGCGTCGTCTGGCACCGCCGCCTTCTCCTTCGTGATCGCCCGATCCTCCGACGACTCCTCGCCGCTCTTCTCGTGCGGCTTCACGGTGGAGCGGACCACCATCATCCGGTTCAACAGGTCGAACCAGAAAGGCGCGCCGAAGGTGGCGGCGACGGCGGTGAGGAGAAGGCCGAGCACCGGGGCGATCACGTCGAACCAGAGGTCGGTGCGCTGCCGTTCGCTCCACGGCCGCGGCGCTCCCCATCCCTTCGACCATCCGATCGGCAGGTTCGCGGAATCCAGGGTCGCCTTCGATTCCTGATACGAGCGATGGAGGTAGCCGGTATCGGCCACCGCGGTCTGCGCGCGCGCGACGAGCGCCTGCCGCGCCGAATCGTTGCGGTACAGGTAGTCGGCGAGCGTGATGGTGTTGACGTTCAGTGCGAGTGCGACAGCGACGCCGATATAGAAGATGAGCCACGACGTGGAGCGCTTGTACGAGCCGGACACGCGGTCCATCGCGCTGTCGTACCACCGCTCGATGGCCACCCGCGCCCGGCCGAGATCTCCCTCCGCACCGTCGATCGCGGTGAGCAGCACGCGCTGCACCGGTGCGTTCTGGAGGCCGCCGAGGTTGCGGCGCATCGACTCGAGCGTGAGGGCCGGCGCGGCCGGGGCCGCGCTCACTTCGTCGGTGAGCGGTCCGCGCGCCGCCATGTCCATGAGCGCGAGCGCGAAGTTGCGGGTCGGGATGTACGACGGCAGGTCACCGCCCTTGGCGAGGATGGACGGACGCGTCGCGACCTTGCCTTCCTTGTAGCTGCCGCCGTACAGGCCACTGACCAGCGGATGCTGATAGAGATCGCGCGCGAGCCCAACGCCCCCCGTGTCGTGAAGCAACTCCCGGATGCCGTGCTCTAGATACGCCGCGCGCGATTTCCGCCACCCTTCGATCCCCTCGCGGATGGCGGAGCAGATGATGCTCACCAGCAGGAACACGAACACCACCCCGATGGCGACTTCCAGGATGCGAGAGCCGAACACGAGAGCCTCCGGGACCGAGGGGGGAGCGTGCCCTACCCTATTCCGTCCCGGTAGCGGGTGCCATGTGAAGTCTGAGGATTTTCTCAGGTACGCGACGTCGTCGCCCGGGAGGAAGTCGACGCCATGGTGAAGAAGGCGGTGGCCGCCGGAGGAGCATACGCTGTGGATCCACAGGATCATGGCTTCATGTACGGCTGGAGCTTCTACGACCTGGACGGGCACCACTGGGAAGTGTTCTGGATGGATCGGAGCGCGATCAACGGCTGACGCCGCGACCGCGACGTGAAACGGCGCACGGGCGCCCGGCGACCGTTCGCCGTTTACGCTTTGGCGCTCGGCGCGCTATGATTGGCGTCGCCTCTTCGCCAGGGCCCCGTCCGAACAAACGCACCCGTCCATGCCAGTCATCCGCATCGGCCTCGCCTCTCCGCATTTTCCGGCCTCGGTCGACGCCGCGGTTCGCCGAGCCGGCGAGTTTCTCGCCGACGCCGCTCGCAAGGGCGTCGATCTCGTCTGCTTTCCCGAATGCTACGTGCCGGGCATGCGGGGGCAGGACTTCGACGTTCCGCCGCCCGACCAGCGCCAGCAGGCGAACGCCCTCGAGGCAATCCGCGCCGCCGCGGCCACCCACGGCGTCGCCGCGATCGTGCCGATGGAATGGCAGTCGGACATCGGACTCCAGAACGTGGCCTTCGTGATCTCGGCCTTGGGCGAGGTGCTCGGCTACCAGACGAAGAATCAGCTGCCGCTCGAGGAGGTGCCGTACTTCGAGCCCGGCACGATTCGGCGCATGTTCACGGTGCGCGGCGTGCCGTTCGGCCTCACGATCTGTCACGAAGGATGGCGCTATCCGGAGACCGTGCGGTGGGCCGCCGTTCGCGGCGCGAAGATCGTTTTTCACCCGCATTACGCCGGCAGGGCGGAGCCGGCCGGACACCCGGCGGCATGGGGGCTGCCGGAGTCGCCCTTCTATGAGAAGGCGATGATCGCGCGCGGGGCGGAGAACTCCGTCTTCTTTGCGAGCGTCAACTACGCACTTCCGCGGCAGGATGCAGCGACCACGCTGATCGGACCGGCTGGCGAATGCCTCGCCCATGCGCCGTACGGCGAGGAGTCGCTGCTCGTGTACGACGTGGACTCCGATCTCGCCACGGGCCTGCTCGCATCGCGCTACCAACCGACGCGATATCAGGACGCGCCGGCGTCCGCACCCACCTCCTGACGTTGATGACTTACATGCGCTTCATTCCGCGCCGTCTCCGCGGCTGGCTTCTCGTGGCGGCGGCGGTGACGTCTCCATCGCCGGCCATCGCGCAGGCGTCACCGAAGACCCGCCGCGCGCCCGTCCAACCCCGCGTCGGAACGGGCACCGTGCCTTTCCTCGAGATCGGCGGCCTGCGTTTTCGCGACCCGAACCGGAACGGCACGCTCGACCCGTACGAGGACTGGCGGCTCACGCCCGACGCGCGCGCGCGCGATCTCGTTGCACGCATGACGCTGGAGGAGAAGGCCGGCACGATGATGCACGGCACGGCACGCGCCGTTGGGCCGATGGGCGGTGCCGGCGTCGGCCTTCTCTATGACACGTTGGCCAATCGCGCCCTGATCGACAGCATGAAGGTCACGAGCATGATCACGCGGCTCGGCATTCCGGTCACGATCAGCACCGACCCACGGCATCATTTCCAGTACGTGCTCGGTGCGAGCGTCAGCGCCGGCCAGTTCTCGCAGTGGCCCGAAGCGCTCGGCTTCGCGGCGGCGGGCGACACCGCCCTGATGCGCCGGTTCGGCGATGTCGCGCGGCAGGAGTACCGCGCCGTCGGCATTCACATGGCGCTCTCCCCGCAGGCGGACCTGGCGACCGAGCCGCGATGGAGCCGCATCAACGGCACCTTCGGCGACGACGCCGAGCTGGCGGGCGCGCTCGTGCGCTCGTACGTGGAAGGGTTCCAACATGGCGAGGCCGGCGTGGACACCGTGGGTATCGCCACCGTCGTGAAGCACTGGGTGGGCTACGGCGCTGCGAAGCTCGGCTACGACAGCCACAACTCGTACGGTCGATACGCGACGTTCCCCGGCAAGAGCCTCGCGTATCACGTGCGCCCGTTTCTCGGCGCGTTCGCCGCACACGTGGCAGGGGTGATGCCCACCTACTCCATCCTCGACGGCGCGTCATGGAATCGCCGAGCGATCGAGCCCGTTGGTGCCGGCTTCAATCGTGGGCTCCTCACGGACATGCTCCGCGGACGCTACGGCTATCGCGGTGTGATCATCACCGACTGGGCCGTCACCAACGACTGCAACGCGCGGTGCCGCGACGGCGCACCGGCCGGCGAGCGGCCGTCGTTCGCCGACGTCGCCATGCCGTGGGGGGTGGATTCGCTGCCGATGCGCGCTCGCTTCGTGAAGGCGGTGCGGGCTGGCGTGGACCAGTTCGGCGGCACCGAGCGCGCCGACCTGCTCGTGCAGGCGGTGCGCGCTGGGGAGCTGACGGAGGCGCGGCTCGACACGTCCGCGATGCGGGTACTCTCGCAGAAGTTCGCGCTCGGCTTGTTCGATAACCCCTACGTCAACCCCTTCGACGCGGACCAGATTGTCGGCAGCGACGCGTTTCGCGTCGAGGCGCTCGACGCGCAGCGACGTTCGCTGGTACTGCTCGAGAACCGCGACGGTATTCTCCCGCTACGAGGCGTGACTCGCCAGCCGGCGCTCCGCGTCTACCTGCACGGCATCGCTCGCGATCCCGCCGTCCTTCAGGGCTGGACGGTCGTGGATGATCCGGCGAAGGCCGACGTCGCGATCGTGCGACTCGCGGCGCCGTTCGAGACGCTGCACCCCGGCTGGGTGTTCGGCGCGATGCAGCACGAGGGCAGCCTCGCCTTCCGCGACGGCGATCCGGAATACGAGGCGTTCAAGCGCATCAGCGCCGCCGTGCCCACGATCGCAACCGTGTATCTCGACCGACCGGCGATCCTCACGCCGATCCGCGACCGGGCTCGCGCGCTCGTCGCGAACTTCGGCGTGAGCGACGCGGCGCTGCTCGACGTGCTCGTCGGCCGGTCGAAGCCGCGGGGTCGGCTGCCGTTCGAGCTACCTTCCTCGATGGCTGCGGTCGAGGCCCAGCGGTCCGACATGCCGCACGACAGCGCACGCCCGCTCTACCGCTCCGGCTTCGGCCGGCACTTCTGACCCCGGAATCCATGCGACGCTCCCTTTTACTGCTCGCGCCACTCCTTCTCACCAACCAGCTCCGCGCCCAGGCCGTGGCGAAAGTCCCGGCCGCGATCACGTCCATCCGCGAGGCCGACATCAAGCGCGACCTCTACGTCATGGGCGGCGACGCCATGCGCGGGAGGGAGGCCGGCACGATCGACGAGATGCACGCGTCGGTGTGGGTGGCCGACGAGATGGAGAAGATCGGCCTCAAGCCGCTCGGCGACGGCGGCAGCTGGTTCCAATGGTGGAACATGCGCCGCACGCGCATCTCGAGCTCGTCCAGCTCCGTGCAGGTGAACGGCCGCCCGATGGCGCTGTGGACTGAAGTCACGCCGACGACCAACACCGCCGCCGACGTCTCCGGGCCGTCGCGGTTCCTGAGCGATGCCAGCGACACCACGCTGGACGTGCGCGGACAGATCATCGTGACGATACTGACACCGCCGCCGCCCGCCACGATCCGGTCGACGACCAACACGCCGGACTACAACTACACCCGCGCCGCGCTCACGCCGCTCGCCAACGCGTTCGCCCGCCGCGGCGCGATGGCGGTCATCGTTGTCGGGGATGCGGTGACCGATCGCGCGTTCGACGGCGTCGTGAAGGTGCAGTCGCGCGGCGCGTACGACGTGATCGGTGGCGTGCCGCGCTTCACTCGCGCCCCCAACCCGGCGACACCGGCCGCAGGGCGGGCAGCACCGCCGGCGCCGGTACCCGTGCTGCTCGTGCATCAGGGCGCGTTGGGCATGTTGCGCGATGGCCAGCCGGTGGACATTCGCCTCCGCGCCGAGAGCTTCGAGTATCCGTCCACGAACGTCATTGGCGTGATTCGCGGCACCGATCCGGCGCTGCGCGACGAGTACGTGCTCTTCAGCTCGCACCAGGATCACGACGGCGTGCGCTACGCGGTGGACGGCGACTCCATCTGGAACGGCGCCGACGATAACGCGACCACCAGCGTCGCCCTGCTCGCCATCGCCCGCGCATGGAAGAAGCAGCCCGGCAAGCGCTCGGCGCTCTTCATCTTCCACGGCGCGGAGGAGCGCGGGCTGCTCGGCTCGCGGTATCACGCCGCGCATCCCGTGGTGCCCCTCGAGAAGATCGTGGCCGTGCTCAACGGCGACATGCTGGGCCGCAACCATCCCGACACCGCGGCGCTGATGGGATCGCAGCCGCCGCACCGCAACTCCGCCGCGCTCGTGCAGATGGCCATCGACGCAAACCGGGCGACGAGCCGGTTCGTCATCGATTCGCTGTGGGACCGGCCGACGCATCCGGAAGGCTGGTACTTCCGCAGCGACCACGTGCCGTACGCCGAGCGCAACGTGCCCGCGCTGTTCTTCTCGAGCAACCTGCATCAGGACTATCACACGCCGCGCGACGAGCCGAAGACGATCGACTACCCGAAGCTGACCCGCATGGCGAAGTGGATGTACATGACCGGGTGGATCGCCGCCAACGCGAAGGACCGGCCGGCGATCGATGCCGGATTCGTGCTGCGGTAGCTCCTCCGTCCCGTAATCTGCCCCCCGGTGTGGCCATTCCGCCCGACGGCGGACAGATTTGGGATCGATGGGACAGGCGACGGAGCCGCTCTCTCCTGGCGATCGGCCAGCGTCTGCCGATTCAGGCATATTACAGTGACAATTCCTCATTGTCCGCGCCCGTCGGTTGAGGCCATTCGACTCCAGCATGGAAAGCTCGGTTTCCTACCGCACGTTCCTCGAGTCGCCCGAATTCGCATCGTACCGCTCCGAGATGGCGCGCTGGTTGGCCAGCGGGGCGGATGAGGCGGCGCTGCACCAGGCCTCGGCGGGTCTCTGCCGAGGCATTCGCGCCGGCTCGCTGCAGCCCGAGCATCTGCTCGTCGCGTTGCATGCGCTGGGCTACGAATCGAACGAGCCGCGCGGCGCCGGCGCCGCCGCGAGCCATGCGCATCGTTACATCACCGCGGTCGGGCTCTTCATGCGGGTCTGTTTCGGCAAGGACCCACTGGTGCGCGTGGTGCTCGCGAGGGATGACCGCCTCTGGACAGTGATGCCGATTCGCGAGGGCGCCCGCTGGGACCCGGAGATCGAGATGCGCCGCCGCGACTGGCTGTGCTGCGTGGCGGTCGGCGACCGGCGGTACGTGGCGCCGCTGCCGCGCGACTGGGAGCAGTGGACCGACTCCGAGATCGCCGGCGCGATCGCCCAGGCGAAGCCGGACCTGCGGGGGCCCTGACGGCCGCCGGCCCGCGCCACGATTGTGGTGAGCGGGCACCGGCGGCTCGTCTACTCACACCACCGGCGGATCGCTCTCACGCTCCGGGTGCCGGTACATCGCACCCGCCGCCATGAAGGCGCGAGCGGCGTTCTTCTCACCGGCGCGAATCAGGAGCACGCCCGGATCCGGCGCACCGGTCGACAGCGTCGCCGAGATGCCCGCCTTGTCGAACAGGGCCTTCGATGCGCCGAGGGCGAGCAGCGTCTTGCCGTGACGATACTGGTTCGTCACGAACTCCATGGTGTGCCCGTCGCGCGCGAGCGCCTTCACGCCGGCCTCTCCGTCGGGCAGGACGAGTGCGTCGAAGAGCACCGATGGCGAGTTCTCCATCGACGCGTCGGCCTCGATCGCTCCCCCCGTCGCCGAGTAGGTGCCGA